>CAZEUJ010000042.1:0-14134 GCA_964514525.1 uncultured Dehalococcoidaceae bacterium | reverse complement strand
TAGACCTTTTCCCCGCCGGTCACCAGGACGACCTCGGCGATGCCGCTTTCCACGAGTCCTTTGGCGACGATAATCGCCGAGTTGGAGCCGGCGCACAAAGTATCCAGCCGGATACATATTGAGGTCGGGCTCAGCCCCAGTCTGTGCACGACAAGCGGGGCGGTGTTCAATGCCGAGGAATGCCTTCCGGCCATGGTCGTGGCCACGATAAGGCCATCGATATCCGCGGGTTTCAGCCCCGGGATATCATCGGCGCAGGCTCTGGCCGCCTCCTGTATCATGTCCAGCAGGTGCGCCTGCCGCACGCCGAACTTGCTCGTTCCCCCGCCGACGATTACGGCGTTCTTTTTCTGTGCCATATGTATGTCTCCTTTTTCTTTGAGTGTGTTTTGCCGTCTTGAATAATAACGACTGATTTTCGGGTAAAACAGCCTCCACTCCGCCTTTTCCCCCTCATCTGTTTTCCCTTTCTATATTACCAGAAAACACATGTTATCGTAAAGTGTTTACTATTGTGAGGTCGCCTCCCTATTTGACACTCACACTGTCAAACGGATAATATTTATTGGGGCGGGTTCTGTTTTCCTGAATTTTCTGAAAGGAGATGTCGCATGGCGAAAGGTAAGGAGAAAGTTGTTTTATCCACCTTGTGGTCGGCCGGCTGCGGTTCTCACGGCGGCTGCGGTTGCGAGATATACGTCGACAATAATAAAGTCACCCGCGTCGAAGGCGATAGGAACCATCCCTTCAACCAGGGCCGACTCTGCGCTAAGGGTCTGGCGATACCGCAATATATGTACCACCCCGACCGTGTTACCCACCCCCTCAAGCGTGTCGGCGAGAGGGGCGAAGGCAAATGGCAGCAGATTACCTGGGATGAAGCTTACGATACCATCGAGAAGAGACTTAAAGATATCCGCGTCAAGTTCGGCGCCGAGTCGGTCATCTTCTGCCAGGGCACCGGCCGTGATATCGGCGGTCCCATCACCTTCCTCATGTATGCCTACGGCAGCCCCAACTGGGTACAGGTGGGCCTGGCCGGGCATGCCTGCTATACTCCCCGCCTGGGCGCTATGTTCGCCACCCAGGGTCATTATAGCGTATTGGACGCCTCGCAGTTCCTGGAGAAGCGCTACGATTCCCCCGAGTGGACCCCCCCGAAATATATCATCATCTGGGCGCAGAATCCCGCTGCCGGCTGCCACGATGGCTTTTACGGCCACTGGATTATCGACTGCATGAGGCGGGGTTCTAAATTAATCACCATTGACCCCTGCGTCACCTGGTTCACCTCGCGTTCGGAAGTGCATTTGCAGAACCGACCCGGCACCGACGGCGCCATAGCTTTAGGGATGCTGAACGTCATCATTAACGAGGGTATTTACGATAAGAAGTTCGTCGATAAATGGTGCTACGGCTTCGAAGAGCTGAAGAAGCGCGTCCAGGAATATCCCCCGGAAAAGGTCGCCGAAATCACCTGGGTGCCCAAAGAAAAGCTTATCCAGGCCGCCCGCCTTTTCGCCAAGAATAAGCCTTCCGCCATCCAGTGGGGCGAGCCCGTTGATGCCATGCCCGCCGGTAGCGTTGTAGCGCAGGCCATCAACCATCTCTGGGCTATCACGGGTAATATCGATAACCCCGGCGGCAACGTCATCGCCCGCAACTCCCACGGCGTTACCACCTATCCCTTCAGTTCCGCCGAGCTTACCCAGCTTTACGGCGCCGACCTCGTCAAGAGGCTTAACGAAAAGAGAATCGGCGCTAACGACTATCCCATGATTAAAGGCTTCCGCGGCTGGGTACAGCCGGACGTCCTTATCGAGCAAATGGAGACCGGCAAGCCCTATCCCGTCAAGGCCGCCTGGATACAGACCTCGAACATCCTGGGCGGTCAGGCTGCCGACCCCAAACGACATTATAACGCCATGAAAAAGCTGGATTTTATCGTCTGCGTCGACCTTTTCCAGAACCCTACCAGCATGGCCCTGGCGGATATTTTCCTGCCCGCCTGCACCATCTGCGAGAAGGAGAGCTTCCGCTCCTGGTGGCAGCCACTTGGCGTTAGCGTCAAGGCCGTCGAGGGAGTGGGCGAGAGCAAGTCCGACTGGGAAATCAATCTGGAAATGGCCAAGCGTCTGGCTACTACGCCTGTTAAATATAATACCGTCCGCGAGCTTATCGACGACCGCCTCAGGGACGGCAATACCAATTTTGAACAGCTCAAGGCTAAGGGCTGCTGGGAATTCCCCCCGGAGGGGCATAACACCCGCCCGTACTACCGCTACGAAAAAGGTCTGCTCCGCGCTGATGGCAAGCCCGGCTTCGATACGCTCACCGGAAAGGTTGAGCTTTACTCCAAGCGATACGAGGCATGGGGGCTCGACCCCCTCCCTTATTACGAAGAGCCAAAGGAGAGCCCGGTTTCCTCGCCGGAGCTTTATAAAGAATATCCCCTTATCCTCACCACCGGCCGCCGCTCGCCGGTCTTTTTCCACTCCGAGCACCGTATGATTCCATGGCTGCGGGAGCTTGACCCCGACCCCGTCGTGGAAATCAACGATAGGACAGCGGAAATGCTCGACGTTAGTAACGGTGAGTGGGTCTATATCGAGAACAAACGCGGTAGAGTCAAAATGAAAGCCAAGGTCACCGCCACCAGCCATCCCAGGGTTGTCACCGCGCCCCACGGCTGGTGGTTGCCGGAGACGGACGGCAAGGAGCCGAATTTATTCAGCACCTGGGACCATAACATCAATAATCTGACCTCGATGGGCAACCAAGGCAAGTCCGGTTTCGGTGGTACAAACTATCGCTCCAGCCTGTGCCGCATCGTCAAAATTAAGGACCGAAAGGAGTAGCCATGCCTCGTAACGGCTTACTTATCGAATACGGGTATTGTACCGGGTGTCACGCCTGCGAGGTCGCCTGCAAGCAGGAGCATAATTACTCCGAGGGCATGTGCGGCATCAGGGTAGACGAGCTCGTCACCGTCAGCCCGGATAAGGTCCAGGTAGACTATGTTCCCATCACCACCCGCTTCTGCGACCTCTGTGCCGACCGAATAAGTCGGGGCGAGACGACAGCCTGCGTCAAGCACTGCCAGGCTTTGTGTATGTGGTATGGGCCAGTCTCCAAGCTGGTAAAGATGATGGAGGATAAGCCGCGTTCATCTATCTTCGCCCCCAGATAAAACCGCTCAGCTGTTATCGCCAGGAACTTAAAAAAAGAGGGGCTTGCGCCCCTCTTTTTCTCCCAAAATAGATTCTCCCTTTTTCTTATCCGAACGGATTATCCGCCGGGTTTTTATACCCCGCGAGCAGCCCCCTCGGCACCTGCATCCTCAGTTCTTCAAACGTCCAGGGCCTGCTATCGAATTTCGTCAGGTTATTTCCGTGAATTGGCTCTGAATACATGCTGATGGTGTTGCCTCCCAGGGTAAAGACCGACCCGCTTATATTCGCGCCGAAGTCGGATGCCAGGTAGCAGACAAAGGGAGCCACGTATTCTGGACCGGGCGTCACTTTCATCATGTCCTCGCCGAACTTCATGTTATCGAAAACGAAAGGAATGTCTTCTTTCCCCACCGTCAACGGATAAGCGTCAAGCTCGTAAGACGCCCTGGTCTTGGCAAACGGCGAGAAAGCGTTGCAGGTGATGTTGTACTTCCGTAGCTCTATCGCTACGGCTTTAGTCAACCCCACCACCCCGGCATTGGCGGCACAGTACTCGGCGTGTTTGATAACGTCGCCCAGCCAGGCGCGGGAAGTTGTGTTGATGATCCGTCCCCATTTCTTCTCAATCATGTAAGGCACGGCGTGCCGGATGGTATTGAAATAGCCCTTGGGTTTTACCCGGGTCACCTTGTCCCAGAGCTCTTCGGTCATCTTCTCGATAGCGCTGAACCCGAAAGCCCCGGCGACATTGACCAGTATGTCTATACTCCCGTACGTATCAACGGCGGTCTTAATGAGTTTCCCCGCTACGTTAAAATCGGTAATATCCCCGAAAAACGGCGTGGCATCGCCCCCCAACTTTTTAATGGCCTCTGCCGTCGTCTCCGCGTCGCCGTTGACGGCAGCCATCCCCTGCTCGAACCATTCTTTTTTCTTTTTATCGAGCTTTTTCAACTGCTCGTCGCTTATCATCGCCTTGCCGGTAGAGCCGCGCTTGCGGTTGTTGGTCACCACTTTAGCGCCCTCCGCAGCCAGCCCCATAGCGATAGCCCGTCCAATCCCCTGCCCCGACCCCGTAACAACGGCAACTTTACCTTTTAGTGCATTTCCCATTTTTATATTCCGCCTTTTTTTATTCATTTATTGACAATATTTATGATTTCTTTCCCGTATTTGTTGATTCTTCTCTCCCCGAAGCCCTTGATGGCATTCAGTTGTTTTATCGTCTTGGGATGCAACTTTATTATCTCGTTCAGCCATGAGTTCTTGGCGATAATGTATGTTGCCAGGTTTTCCTCGTTGGCTTTCTGGCTCCGCCACTGGTCGAGGGCTTTATACAGTTCCTGTTCCTTTCCAACGAGCTTTGGTTCTTCGTGGGCAATCTGTTCCGTTTTTTCCGGCTGAGACTCGATTTGCGGTAAATCTGCAGGCGAAAAACCTGCCGACTGAAATTTCGCCAGCCTGTACTCCAGCTCCTTCTGCCTTATTGCCAGGGTCAGGTCGCTGCGCGTCTTTTCCAGCACCCCGCGTACCATATCTGTCGTCCGGCGCAGCCCTCCGGTAATAGCGTCAGGAAAGTCCATAGTCACCAGGACGCTGTAAATATCGTCCATGGCCGTCAACAGCTCTTCCCCGCGTGATAAATCCCCCTGCCGCATGGCATCGAGCAGGTATCGCCTTATTTCCCCCACCGCTTCCCCCATCCCGTTGAGATAAGCAGCAGCATCGACCCCCAGCGCTTTGGGTTGCGCCAAAGATTCTCCCGTGACTAGTGCCAGGGTGATATTGGCCTCAGCATACTCCTTTTGCGCGTCCCTGATCATGCCGATACTGCTTAACTCCGGATTAGCCTCCCCGATTTCCTCGGCCTCCCTTAGCATACTGCGGGCGGTCTTGATGGATTCCCTGGCCTGTTTAAACTCCTGCCGGTGTACCGCGCGAATAGCATTGCTGCTGTAGCGGATGGCGTCCCGGCAGAGCGGCAGCAGTTTCTCTCTGGCTTCATCTCTGGAAACTAGGTCCTGACGTATCTTTTCCGCTATCGCGTCCAGATTATCCACGTTTTCCTCCCCGCTCGATTATTTCTACCAGTTGCCGGGTCGCTTCTTCGATATCCGCCGCCCCCATAATGGCGCTGATAACAGCGGCGGCATCGGCCCCGGCGTTCATTACGGCGATTATATTGTTTTTGTTAATGCCGCCGATAGCCACTATCGGTAAATTTATTGTCTTTTTAATTTCTCTGATTATCCCTTGCCCGACCACCTCGCTGCCGGCTTTAGTCGTGGTGGCATACATCGCCCCCACCCCCAGGTAGTCGGCACCTTCCTCCTCTGCTTCTTTGGCTTCATCGATATTCTTCACCGAGGCGCCCAGTATCTTATCTATCGGGAGCAGACGCCGAGCGGTAGCTATTGGTAAATCGTCCTTGCCCACGTGCAATCCGTCGGCGTCCACCGCCAGGGCAACCTCCAGGCTATCGTTTACGATAAACAGGACGTCGTTCTCCGTGCAGAGTTTTCGCAGCTCCCCAGCTATCGTAAAAAAATCCCGGATGTTATCTTTTTTATCCCTCAACTGCAGGACTTTCGCCCCACCCCTTATCGCCTGCGCGGCCGCATCTGTATGACCCCGCCCCTTTAAGAACTCCGTGTCGATAATAACATACAGTCCGGTCAGTCGTTTTGTCTTGTCCCGCCGGAGCATTCGGGAAATGAGCTCTTTCTCTATCGTGTAGAGGGCAAACCGCGCCTTTTCGAAGTCTTTGGATTCGAGTTTCAGCCCCGGTTCCTTGGCTATCTCCTCCATAACGCGCAGGGATTCCTGCACTCGCCGCGCGTTGGCGACTATTGTTTCCGTAGCGTCCTGCCGCTTTGCTTCCCCATCGGCTCGCATGCCTGCGCCGACATCCCCCGACGCATCCCGCGCCTGAATTAGCTGGCGTTGTAGTTCTTTATCGATATGCACTATCGTATGACGCATATTTTTGAGCTGCGCCGTCAACCCGGCGTCGTTTAACGAGAGCCGGGCGAACTCTTCGAGGACGCGCAGTCCTTCGCCGATACGATTAATATTCGCGTCGATAATACGCAACTGATTATGCGGGATTGTCTTCATTTTTCCGCGTCTCGGTGGTTAATTCTAGCATAGCCGTAATAGCGGGTAAAGAGCTTTATAGTACCCCTACTCGCCGACGGCGTTTTCGATGATTTCTATGTGTGACGCCCGGCCGTTGTTGTTCATCTGTATGGCTACCACGTCGATGCGCCGGGCTTCGGGCAGGTTATCGTGGTTCTGGCCGTAGTGGGCGGCGAGCGTCCTCAGTCTGGCCGCCTTGACCGGCGTAATCGATTCTTCCGGCCCGCCGAACTTACGGCTTGTCTTCGTCCGCACTTCGATAAAGACCAGCGTGTCTTTTTGTTGCGCTATGATGTCGATTTCTCCCCCGGGGCAGCGGTAGTTTGTCTCCAATATTTTGTAACCGTTTTGCCCGAGGAATTCGCAGGCGAGCTTTTCTCCCATTATTCCAGTGTCGCGTCGGTTCATATCTGTTCTTCCACTATTTCTCTTACCGGCCGGAAGCTCCGCCGGTGCAGCGGGCACGGCCCTTTGCGGCGCAGGCACTCGAGGTGCTGGCTGGTGCCGTAGCCTTTGTGCTCCGCGAAGCCGTAGCCGGGGTATTCATTGTCCATCGCCGTTACCAGGCGGTCACGGGTGACTTTTGCAATAATCGAAGCGCAGGCGATCGAGAAACATAGACTATCGCCGTCTTCGATGCCACGGTTGGGCAGCGCCGTTTCGCTGAGGCTGAAATAGTCGATGAGTATGTATTCAGGTTCCGGTTCCAGCTCTCCGATCGCCTGTATCATGGCAATCCTGGTGGCCCTGGCGATGCCGACTTCATCGATGATGGTGTTTGACGCCGACCCCGTGCCCATCGAAACAGATACCTCTTTTATATATTCGTACAGGTTTTCGCGTTCTTCAGGAGTCAGCTGTTTGCTATCTCTGACCCTGCTCGTCCAGCGGGCTTTAATAATATCCGGCAGGATTACGGCCGCGGCGACCACCGGCCCCATCAATGCACCCCTCCCCGCTTCATCGACCCCCGCGATAATGCGGTAGCCCTGCTCCCAGAGGAGCTTTTCCTCTTTAAAAGATGGTTTTAAACGAGAGTTAAGCAACCTCAACTCCTGTAAAAAAGAGGGGCTTCGCCCCTCTTAAACACCCCTTATCTCGGAAGCAGCTTGCTCACACGTTGCCAAATTTCCTCTGCAATATCCTCTTTGCTTTTTCCTGCATCAATCACCATCCAGCGTTCAGGTTCCTCCGCTGCCAGCTTTAAATACCCCTCCCGCACCCTTTGATGAAAATCCTTGTTCTCTGTTTCAAATCTGTCCGACTTTTTGTCTTTCTTCCTCGCCAGCCCCTCTTCCACCGGTATGTCCAGCAAAACTGTTAAATCTGGCATAATTCCCTGGGTGCCTATCCTGTTGGCTGCCCCTACCACTTCTAAATCCAGACCCCGTCCGTACCCCTGGTAGGCCGTGGTGGAGTCGGCATAGCGGTCGCAGATGACCACCGTTCCCTTTTCCAGCCTGGGCTGAATCACTTCCGCGACCAACTGAGCGCGCGCAGCGTTAAAAAGTAATAGCTCCGCCATCGGTGAGATCTTCAGGTCCTCCGACCATTTTAACAAATGCCGTATTTTCTTGCCGAGTGCGGTCACGCCCGGCTCATGAATTAGCAGCACCGGCACGGCTATTTTTAACAGCCTGCGGTAAAGGCGCCGTGACTGTGTGCTCTTGCCGCACCCCTCCCCCCCCTCGAAGGTAATGAAAAGAGACATATTTTTATCTCATCCGCTCTTTGTATATTCTTACCCTCCGGTTCGGGTCTTTACCGAAGCTGTGGGAAGACAGGTCGCTCCTCTGGGCGATGAGGTGCTGCAACCGGCGTATATATGAGCTTTGCGGGCTGAGTTCGACCGCTTCCTGTCCTTCGTTTACCTGCGCCACGGCCTCCTCGGCTTCATCGAGAGCCGTCTTGAATGCCCCTGTCGCCTCATCCGCTTTGGAAGGGTAGAGCGTGCTGAGAAGCTGACGTATCTGCGGCGGCGTATTGCCCCGCAGGACGTAGACCGGCACATGGGCGCTCTCGGCGTCCCTGACCTTTTGCGGCCTCCGGCGGTAGTAGTTCTTGGAGGTCACCAGCATGCCGGCGTCGCGCAGATTTTCGGTTGTCTCCAGGTCGATGTGCATCTCCCGCGCCACCTGTAGCAGCCTCCCCTTGTTCACCCCGAAGAGGTATAGTGTGGTCGGCTTGGTTTCCTTGGCGCCCTTTTTGCTCCGGATGGGTTTTGTTTTTTCCACCGCGGCCGCCGCTTTTTCCATTCTCACCTCGCCCTGTTCGTCGAGCCAGCGTACCTCGGTGCGGGGCGGCGTGCCGCGTAACAAAGCGTCGACCGCCTCCCCTACGTCCGGGTGGATGGCGACCCTGTCGCGCTCCTGTATTTCGACGACGATATCGAAGGTGGGCGGCGACTTTCTTTCCAGTATCGATTTCTGCGTGCCCCGCCGCCGCGCTTCTTCATCCCCCAGCGTGACCGACTGTATCCCGCCAATAAGGTCGGCGAGGGTGGGGTTCATCATAAGATTTTCGAGTGTGTTGCCGTGGGCGGTGCCGACCAGCTGGACTCCCCTTTCGGCAATCGTCCTGGCCGCCATTGCTTCGAGCTCGGTGCCTATCTCGTCGATAACGATAACCTCGGGCATATGGTTTTCCACGGCCTCGATCATGACGGCGTGCTGCAGGCTGGGCGTGGCTACTTGCATCCTCCGGGCATGCCCTATCGCCGGATGCGGTATATCGCCGTCGCCGGCTATTTCATTGGAGGTATCCACGATTATTACACGTTTTCTGGCGTCGTCTGCCAGCACCCGGGCAACTTCCCTCAGCATGGTCGTTTTACCTACCCCCGGCCGGCCCAGCAGCAGGACACTTTTGCCGGATTGCACCAGGTCCTCGATGACCTCGATGGTGCCGAAAACCGCCCGCCCCACCCGGCATGTCAGTCCCACGATGCGCCCCCGCCGATTGCGTATGGCGGAAATGCGGTGGAGTGTCCTTTCGATACCGGCGCGGTTGTCGTCCCCGAAGTTGCTGATTCTGGCAACGATATAGTCGATGTCCGCTTCCTCTACCTCTTTTTCCTGGAGTATTACCTCGCGCTTGGGAAAGCGTGCTTCCGGTTCGCGCCCCAGGTCCAATACCACTTCCAGCAGCTCGCTGATGTCCTTCTGCTCGACCAGCGGTTTTTTTATCTGGGGAGGTATAATACTGAGGAGGGCTTCCATGTCGTCGGTGATGACTTTTTGCACAGGTTCCTCGCGATTTTTTAGCGGTCTCCGGATATTATATCCAAAAAGTAACGATGCATTCTCAAATCATCGGTCAGCTCGGGATGAAAAGCGGTCGCCAGCAGCTTTCCTTGCCGCGCCGCGACGATAGTGCCGTCGGCGAGGCGCGCCAGTACCTCTATATTATCGGCGCAGTCTTCTATTTTGGGCGCCCGTATAAATACCCCCGGGAAAGTCTTTTTCCCCAGGACCGGTATGTTCAGCTCCGTCTCGAAGCTATCAACCTGCCGCCCGAAGGCGTTGCGTTTAACGGTGATATCCATGAGCCCGAGTGATGTTGCGTTATTGCCGTTTATTTGCCTGGCCATGAGTATCATGCCGGCGCACGTCCCGAAAACCGGCATGCCGGCGCCGGCCAGCCTCGTTATTTCTTTCATTAGGTCGTAGTCGGTCATCAAGCGACTTATCGTGGTGCTTTCTCCGCCCGGAATGATCAGTCCCGCCACCCCCTTCAGTTCGCCGGGCAAACGGACGGGTACGGCCTCCGTGTCCAGTCGTTTCAGTGCCGCGATATGCTCGGTAAAAGCCCCCTGCGCTGCCAGCACCCCAATTTTCATAATATGCTTTGTGCCTTTTTCCATTTTTTAATCAGTATTCTGGCCCAGCGATAGTGACTGCTGGTCTGGGCAGCTATCCACCGCGCTAGATATACTGTATTCATCCAGGGATACAGGTACCTCTTGAAAAGCTGCTCCTCCGGTAGAGAACGGGCTAGCTCTAATATTTCTGCATAGGTGCTCTCAAACTGGTCCAGCACACTTGCAAGCGGTTCGTTTTTCCAGTGCTGGCGGATACGTTCGTTCAGCTCCGGGGTCTGGTTCCATTTAAGGTCATCGGCGGGAGTCTGAAAATTTTCACCCCTTAATCCCCTCCGATACCAGTTAAAAAACATGAGTTTCCAGGCAACAAGGTGGGCGATTAAATCTTTAATTGACCATTCCCCGCACACTCCCGGGATTTCCATCCGCCTCGCGTCAATGTCACGGATGGCGTCCTTTAACTGGCGGTACTCGTATTGTATGGCGGACAGGAGTTCTTCTTTTGTCTTGATGGGTGGCATTCTACACCGTCGTTATGTCTACTTACCAGCCTCGCTTTGCCATCAGTTCCTCGGGCGGTATCTGCTTAATATCGAGCCCGGCCATGGCTTCCCCGAGGTTCTTGGAAACCTCGGCGATGATGGCAGGGTCTTGATAGTGCGTGGTAGCCTGGACGATGGCCTTAGCCCTGACTGAAGGGTTGCTCGACTTAAAGATGCCGGAGCCGACGAAGACCCCCTCCGCCCCGAGTTGCATCATGAGGGCGGCGTCCGCCGGCGTTGCCACCCCGCCTGCCGCGAAGTTGACCACCGGCAGTTTGCCGGTCTTATGGACTTCCTCCACGAGTTCGAACGGCGCGCCGAGTTCCTTGGCCTGCGCCATCAGTTCTTCCTGCGGGGTAGTGGTTAGCTTGCGGATGCCGTCCATGACCGCCCGCATATGCCTCACTGCTTCGACAATGTTACCGGTGCCGGCCTCGCCTTTGGTGCGTATCATCGCGGCTCCCTCGCCGATGCGCCTCAGCGCCTCGCCCAGGTCGCGGCAGCCGCACACAAAGGGTACTTTGAAATCATGCTTCCAGATGTGGTGGCTTTCATCGGCCGGGGTCAATACCTCCGATTCGTCGATGTAATCGACGCCCATCGCTTCGAGCACCTGCGCTTCGACGAAGTGCCCGATGCGGCACTTGGCCATGACCGGTATGGAAACCGCTTTCATAATCGCCTCGATGACTCCAGGGTCGGACATGCGCGCTATGCCCCCCGCCGCCCGTATATCCGCCGGCACCCTCTCCAAGGCCATCACGGCGCAGGCGCCAGCCTCCTCGGCGATTCTCGCATGCTCTGGGGTGACCACGTCCATGATTACTCCGCCTTTGAGCATCTGGGCGAGCCCGGTCTTTACCTTCCACGTCCCGGTTTCCATATCCCCCTCCGTTCCCGTGAATCGATAATATAATTCTACTACGGTTGGCAGGGCTTGGCAACAGATTTATTAATAACCCATCGCTTTATTGACTCTCCCGAGTGAATATGTTAAAAATGAGGTATACGCTTCAGGTGAGTTTTTGTGGACTATTTTTACTTTATCCTTATTATTTTAGCCCTGCTCTTCATCATTTATCTCCTTAATCGCATTGAAAAAAGGACTAAAGCAAAATTAAAGAAGACCGCCTACGGTCTGCTGGAAACCTCCCGGCCCGACCCCAAAGAAATGAAAGATACTATCAAGGGACTGCGATTATACGGTGGCCGATGGTTTAAGGATAAAGAATGTGTACAACTGGTCGACCGCCTGGTGGTTAAATACAACTCCCTCGAAAAATAACGTTTGCCTTGTCGCTTAAGATAGAATCGGCCTTTTAGCAGGCCTGCCGGGGCGTCGGGGGTATTCGGGTGGCGTAAGCTTTATTTTGTCTATAATCACCAGGCATCTTTTATCGTTCAATTCCGCGAGTTCCACCGACTTTACTTCTCTTAATCTCCCGCCCATTACTTCTATAGCTTTAAGGGCCTGCTGGACTTCTCTCTCGGTATCCCCCTTCTTTTGCGCGATACAGACGCCGCCGACTTCGCAGAAAGGCAGTGTCAGTTCGACCAGCGTTGGCAGCGACGCTACCGCGCGCGAAAGCGCCAGGTCGAATTTTTCGCGGAATTGTATATTGTGGACGATTTCCTCCGCCCGACCCACCGCTATCTCCACCCTATCCAGCCCCAGCGCTCCGATAAGGTGTTCGAGGAATTTAGCTTTTTTGGCGGTTGCTTCCAACAGAGTAAGGTTTATTCCGGGAAACACTATTTTTAACGGTATTCCCGGCAGCCCCGCCCCTGTGCCGACGTCGATAACCCTTAATTCCCGCCACCCGGTCGGCTTGATGGCCGTGATAATGGTGAGTGAGTCCAGGAAATGTTTTACCTGCACGTCTTGGTATTCGGTAATGCTGGTGAGATTGACCTTTTTATTCCAGTCGATAAGCTCGCGATAATAACTTTCGAACTTCTCAAGCTGTTCCCGGGTGAGGCAAATCCCCAGTTTTTCCGCGCCGGATTTTAGTTTTTTCATAAAATTATGATAAATTGTACCACCTTTTTTGTAATGATGAACATCTCTTTATAACGATAGTACTTAGGACTTGATAAGTGCTTTTAATGCACTAATAATGTACTCAGGATAAATTAAAAGGAGTACACCATGAAAATAGAAGAAGTCGTTAAACAGCAAAGGCAAGCTCAAACAAAAGATGCCTTGCCGACGCTTCAAAAAAAGGTTTTAGCTTTTTTTACCCGGCATAAAGGCGAGGTCTTTTCTTCTGATGACCCGGATATGCTTAGAGAACTCAGCGATGGAAGACCTTCAGCTATCGGATGGACGATATGGGCACTGGAAAAGAAGAATTTCCTGGCAAAAAAGAAGGTCGCAAAAAAAACCTATCACGGACTCCCTGAAGATATAAAAAAACTAAATTCAGACTTAAAATAGACGGAAAAGCAAGCCGGGGTTTAAATCTAAAGAATCACGAAAATATAATATAAATACACCACCGCGCCCGCCAGGACCACGCTGTCCATCCTGTCCAGCAGGCCGCCGTGCCCCGGCATGAGGCTCCCGGAGTCTTTGACCCCTGCGTTGCGTTTCAATAACGACTCCGCCAGGTCGCCGAGCTGCCCGAAGACGCTGATAAGCACGCCCAGGAGTACGGCCTGCCAGTAATGTAAGGGCAACTGCAGCGGCGTGTCAAGGGTAAACAGCACACTGATTACCAATCCACCGAATACCCCGGCTATCGCCCCTTCCCACGTCTTGCCCGGACTGATAGTTGGCGCCAGCTTGTGCCTGCCGAAAGTTCTACCGATGAAGTAAGCCGCCGTGTCCGACCCGAAGGTAGCGAACAGGGCGAGAAATACAAAGTCACGGCCAGTATCAGGGAAGGACGACGTACCCGGTTCCAGCCTCAAAGTCACCAGAAGACTTAATAGCCAGCCGACGTAGAGGATGCCGCCCATCATCCATGCCCAGCCGGGAAAAACGCCTTCTTTCTGCCTTAGAAACACCAGCATTATCAGGGAAAGTGCTATCGTCGCCGTCAGTAAAAACGGCAGGACGAGTTCAAACTCGCAGTGAGGATACAGGATAAACAGCAACGTCGCCGCCAGCCCGAAAATGGCCAGCGGCAATACTTTAGAGACGCCCACCATCCTGTAAAATTCCCAAACGGCGAGCAGTCCCCAGATGGCCGCTAGGACGGTGAACCATGGTATCGGTTCGTCGAACCAGACGGCCGCGATGACAAGAGGAATGCCCCAAAGTGCCGTGATAAGCCTTTTCTTAAGCATGCGGCTCAAGATTGCCGCCCGCCAAAGCGCCTCTGCCTCTGGCTATAGGCCAGCAACGCTTTCTCCAGTTCTTCTTCATCGAAGTCGGGCCATAGGACCGGCGTAAAGTAATATTCGCTATAAGCCGATTGCCATATCAGGAAATTGCTGGTGCGCATTTCGCCGCTGGT
>CAZEUJ010000041.1:0-14689 GCA_964514525.1 uncultured Dehalococcoidaceae bacterium | reverse complement strand
CCTTTACCGTCCCACGTACCGCTCGGAGATATTCCGTCGACTGGTCAATAAATATAAAAAGTCCGGCGGGAAGTTGCTGGCTAAACTGGATGGAAACGACATAGATCTCAACTGGGCAACGATAAGCCGGCTTTACGAGCTGGCCTACCGCTGCAACCTGTGCCGCCGCTGCGCGCAGGCCTGCCCCATGAGCGTTGATAACGCCCTCATCGCCCGAGAGATACGCAAGCTGTTCAGCCAGGAGCTGGGCTGGGCTCCCCAAGAGTTACACGAAAACGGCACGGTGCTCCAGTTGAAGGTCGGCTCCCCTACCGGATTGAGGCCGGATGTCGCCAGAGACAACCTGAAGTTCCTTGACGAGGAGTTTACCGAGGCCACCGGACTGAAAGTCGCTACTCCCTGGGACAAAGTCGGCGCCGACGTCCTGATAATCCATAGCGCCGGCGATATCATCTCCTTTCCGGAAAGTCCGATTTCCTTCAGTATTATCTGCAATGCCGCCGGCATTATCTGGACACTTTCATCAGAAATTCCCGGGTACGACGGCGTAAACTATGGAGTATTTTATGACGATATCCAGCTTGCGCGGATCGCCACTAGACATGCGCAGATTGCCAGGAGGCTCGGGGTGAAAAAGATAGTCTTGGGGGAGTGCGGGCACGAGCACAAAGCATTGATGACGGTGGCGGACAGGCTGCTTACCGGCGACCTCAATATACCGCGGGAGAGCGCCATGCCCTTCCTGGAAGATATCGTTTTTAGCGGCAAAATCAAGTTCGACCCCTCGAAAAACAGCTTCCCGGTAACGCTCCACGACCCCTGCAACATCGTGAGGAACCTGGGAATTGTAGAACCTCAGCGTAAAATCCTGCGTTATCTTTGCCCGCAGTTCCGGGAGATGACGCCTCACGGCGTGGATAACTACTGCTGCGGGGGTGGGGGCGGCCTGAGCGTGATGAACAATGTCAACTTCACCGACTGGAAGGTAAATATCGCCGGCAGGATGAAATTCAAACAGGTGCTGGAGGCTTTCGCCGACCAGCCCGGCCCTGAAGTGAAAAAGTATGTCTGCGCTCCCTGCCTGAACTGCAAGCTTCAGTTCCGCGATATCTTCGAACGCTACGGCGCAAAGGAAAAATCCGGCATCATCGTCGGCGGCCTGGCCGAACTGATCGTTAATGCGATGATCAATGTTAAGAAGCCTTTCATCACCTGGGGTGATTAGTATATACTGGTCGTGCAGGGCACAAAATTCTTAAAACAGGAAAGGGTGAACTTTATGGCAAAGATGGAACTGGCCGGCAACACGTATGAAGTCGATGAGCACGGCTTTCTTCAGGAAACGTCTAAATGGAATGAGGAAGTCGCCAAAGCATACGCGTTGAAAGAAAACGTCAATGAATTAACGGCAGATCACTGGACGGCAATCAATTACCTGAGGAACTATTATCTTCAGAACGGCATCTGCCCGATGATACGCCGGCTTATCAAGGAAACCGGTTTTACTCTTAAGAAGCTCTACGACCTCTTTCCGAACGGGCCGGCCCAATCCGCCTGCAAGTGGGCCGGCGTACCCAAGCCAACGGGATGCGTTTAATATTATTTGTCCGGCCTGCCTGTCTTTTTAGCCACCGGCATGTTGCTGTAACCTTCACTCATGGCATCATCGTGCCAGAAAGTCCAGTCTAACTTTGCCCGGTGTTCTTTAGTCAATAGCTGCGGATAGAATTTCTCTGTGTGTTTGAGTCCCTGATTAATCTCAATGAATATCCAGGGCCGGACGGTCTTTTGAGGGTTCCAGGGGCCGTGGATAAAGTTCGGGGGGATAAAGACAACCGTGCTTTCCGTAATGATATGCTTTTCCAACTCCGGCCCCATGCAAAGCTCAACCTCCGCCCCGAGATCATCGGGATTATCGGGGTCGGTGCCGATGTGGATAAGCAGCTCGGCTTCCGAATGCAAATGCGGCGGGTGGCCGATTTTCATCCGGGGCTCCTCGTGAGGAAGCACCCAATGAATGAAATAGAAATTACTACCGGCGATAGTTTTACTGTCCATGCGCTGCAGAATGGGGCCCATGATAAAGGGATAAGGCGGCGGATTATTCTTCAGAAAATATTTATCGTATTTTGCCAATCTAATACCCTCCTTCACCGATGATAATACGGAAACATTATACTACAGGCTATTCAGGAGAATCACGTTGACACCCGAGCAATAATCCATCCATAATTGGTTAAATACACATGGAAAGTAAAATATTCGTTAAAAGACTGGTGGTGGGGTCGCTGAACGCCAACTGCTTCATCGTCGGTACTGAGGCGCGCGAAGGAATGGTCATCGACCCGGGCGGCAACGCCTCAGAAATCCACCGGGCGATAGGCGAGTCCGGCCTTGATATCAAAGTCATCGTGCTAACACACGGTCACTCCGACCACATTGCCGCCTTGCGCGATATCCAGGACAGGACCGGGGGGGAGGTCGCTATTCACCGCGAGGACGCAGACTTCCTCGAAACCAGCTCCCAGTTCGGAATTTCTTACAGAACCCCCCACCTGCCGGACAGATTGCTCCACGAAGGAGACACTATAGATATCGGCAATCTGAGCTTGGTGGTATTACATACGCCAGGGCATACCCCCGGCAGCATCTGCCTGCTGACCGGCGATAAAGTATTTACCGGCGATACGCTTTTCCGTAAAGGCATCGGCACCACTCTAATGCCGGGGAGCAGTCGGCGACAGCTGATAGAAAGCATTCAAACCAGACTGATGGTATTGCCGGATAATACAATAGTTTACCCCGGCCACGGCCGGGAGACGACCATCGGCGCGGAAAGGCGGGATAATCCCTACGTCACCGGCAAAGCCGGCTACGGCTACTGGTAGCTTTCAGTAACAGCCTTCATTGGTATTTTTTCTTAATTCCAACCCTCCAGAAAAATGTGACTTTGTTGTAATAGCCCGGCCGCTTTTTGTGATTCATATGTAATAAAACAGAGTTAAAGTATTCTCAGTATTTTCGTTAACATGGTTAACCGCGTGAACAACGTACACAGCCTTGATAACGGAATCGAAACAAGCGATACAACTCATACGCCGATAATGCCGTAAATACGGTCGAAGGAGGCAAAGACTTGGGAATAAACTTGGTAAGAACCTACCCGGAATATCTCACCACCGGTGTCGTCGCGAGGCACTGTGGTGTCAGTAAAGTGACCGTCCTGCGCTGGATCGAAAAAGGCAACCTGACGGCTTTCAGGCTCCCTGGAGGGCAGAATCGAATACACCGAGATGATTTCTTCGCTTTTGCGACCAAGCACAGCATACCGATCAGAGAAAACAACGACAAATAATTCAATCCAAAACAGGGCTCCCCGCGACATTCACAGTACTGCTAACACTATCTTGAAATTCTGTATCACGAAAAGCTGGTTGTGATATTCCTGTATACTTTTGTCTAAATATTGTGACAGTATTGTGACTTGTTTTTCTTATACTCAAACGTAGCAAGCACCGCTAGCAGCATTTTTGTTGCCTTTTTTAATTTATCACGATATTGGCTTATCACAATATTGATCCAATAGCGTAGACGGGAGGTGAGCTTGCAGAGAGTATACGAACAGTGGACGCCGGAATATATATCCGTCGGCTTTATTGCTAAACGCTGTGGCGTGAGTAATACGACCGTTTTGCGTTGGATTAATACGAGACAGCTTCCCGCTTTCAAGCTTCCCGGCGGCCATTTCCGCGTCGAGAGAACCGATTTTTCCAGATTTCTGGACAGAAATAATATGCCAATACGAAATCCGCACCTCGAAAAAGGACTGTAGTAACCGCAATTTAGCGCGTGAATAGAATCTTACCCATTACAACTAAATGGGGGTGAACATGCGAAAGGAAAAATCAAATAATGTTACAGGAGGTAATATCGTGCGTAGGTTCTTTAAGAGAATCGACCGCAACAGCAAAGGATTCACGCTGGTAGAACTGCTCATCGTCGTCGCTATACTGGGTGTGCTGGCAGCAGTCGTCCTGCCTAATGTGACCGGGCTGGCCGGCGAAGGACAAGAGGAAGCCGCCAAAGCCGAACTGACCACCGTACAGACCGCTATGGACACGATGATGGCTAAAAACCATATAACCTCAGTTACTGCCACGAGCGCCACCAACGATATGTCGGCTTTCCCTACGGGCCATGCGTTATACCCCGATTACCTCAGGACAGCCACAACCAAGGGGACCTATTCCTGCAGCACCACCGGACTGGTTACCCAGGTATCTAAAGGCTATTAGTCCACAGCGTGACGCGATATTCAACTAAAACGTTTTTAAAAAGCAGACGCCGGGAGAAAATTTATGACTACCGGGTCAACCCACATAAAGCTATGGAAGGATAATTTCATCCAGATTGCCGCGGTCGCTGTACGCTGGATAATTGAGCCATCGTCCAAATTGGACCCGAAGCAACGACGGCGCGTCCGGCTGCTTTCGGTGTTCCTATTATTGATGACCGTCAGCACCGCAATAGGCATGATAATCCTGAAGAAAGTTGGCGGCAACGCATGGATAGTGCTGGAAGCAACCTCCATAGCCCTTCTCCTAGGCTATTTCGTCAGCCGCACCAGGTACTACCGAGCGGCTCTAGTGGTGGCTGTAACCATACCGGCCCTCCCTCCGCTGACCATCGCTCTTTTTAAGCCTCCTGAAGTGAATCTGTCGGCGGAATTGATGTGGCTGGTCCTGCCATTGATGGTCGCTACTTTGATGCTGTCGGTGCGGCAAACCATCATAGTAGCTATCTTTTATACCTCGTTCATCATGGCACTCAGGGCGTCCGGACTGATGGAATTTAAAGACCTGGCGCCCGTGATGGGCTTCCTCTCGGTTATCATCTTTTTTGTGGTAGTTATATCTGTAATCCGGAGAAGAGACCAGACTGAAATAGAGAACCATCTCATCGAACTGGAACGTGCCGAGGAACTGCTAAAGGAGAACAACGCCAAGCTCGCGGCGACGAACAAAGAGCTGGAAGCTTTCAGCTACTCCGTCTCGCACGACCTGCGGTCGCCGCTGAGGAGCATCGACGGCTTCAGCCAGGCGCTGATAGAAGACTACCAGGAAAAACTCGATGAGACGGGCCAGGGTTATCTGAAACGTCTCCGCAGCGCCAGTCAGAAAATGGGAGAACTGATCGACGGTATATTAAAGCTGTCACGTCTGACACGAAGCGAAATGCACCATGTCCCAATAGACTTAAGCGCGTTAGCCAAGGAGATCGCCACCAGACTCCAGGAAACACAGCCGGAGCGTAAGGTGAAATTTATCATCGATAAAGAACTGACCGCCAACGGAGACCCCCAGTTGTTAAGAGTACTGCTCGAAAACCTGCTGGGCAACGCCTGGAAATTTACCAGTAAAAAACCAAAGACTCAAATCGAGTTCAGCATGGACCGGAACAACGGCAAGAAAGCCTATTTCATCAGAGACAACGGCGCCGGCTTTGATATGACCTATGCCGATAAGCTCTTCGGCGCCTTCCAACGCCTCCACGATGCCGCGGAGTTCCCCGGTACCGGCATCGGCCTGGCGACGGCGCAGCGTATCATACACCGCCACGGCGGCGCTATCTGGGCCGAAGGGGCGGTGGATAAAGGTGCCACTTTTCACTTTACTCTGGATTAAAGGAATATAAAAAGAGACTGGTATGTCAATATATAAGCGAACAATCATCATGATATGTTGCACCTTACTGGCGCTACTGGCGCTGGTGTACCTGATATTAGATGTAGTATATCGGAAAGGCTTCGAGGACCTTGAAAGACAGACTGTAGAAAATAATATCATCCAGGTAACCGAAGCTCTATCCGCCAGTCTGGAGGCTCTGGATACTTACTGCTATGACTGGGCGGAATGGGACGATACTTACAAATTCGCGCAAGAGTATAACCAGGAGTACGTGGATAGGAACCTTCAGGATGATACCTTTACCAGTACGGATATAAGCCTTGTTTCCATATTTAACACTTCCCAAGAAATGGTTTACGGAAAAGCCTATGACCTCATCAATTCGGAGGAGATTACTTTACCGGGTGATTTCGCAAATATCGTCATAGCTGAAGGACTAGCGACGCCGGCAATCATAGGAAACACAGTAGCGGGAATCATGCTTTTAACCGGCCAGCCGATGCTGGTGGTATCCCGACCGGTGCTGACCAGTCTGGGGGAAGGCCCCATTACCGGGGCAATAATATTCGGGCGTTTCCTTGATTCCGAGGTCATCAGCCACCTATCTGAGACCACCCATCTATCAGTCAATCTTCTCCCGATGCCTGCCGACAATTCCAATACCGAAATGAATAGTATTGTGGAGTCGTTGAACAAATCCGGGCAGGTGTTGGTTCAGGCGCAGAACGGCGATATAATTGCCGGTTATACATACATGAATGACCTCCGGGGAAACCCCGCTTTCATTTTTGAGGTGGTCGTACCCAGAGATATTTATAATCAGGGCATAAAAGCTATCGCAATCCTGCATTCTTTGCTTGCATTCATCGGCATCACGTTTGCTATCGTATTTATATTACTGGTAAAAAGATTAGTCCTATCCCGATTAACCAAGCTCAGTAAGAACGTCAGTCAAATCGGCTCCAGCGGTGATGTAACACTTCGCGTTACCATGCCGGGGAAAGACGAGTTGTCAAGACTGGCAAAAAACATCAACGATATGCTCACGTCCCTGGAAAACGCAGATAAGGCTTTGCGTGAATCAGAGGAGAAGTTCTCCAAGGCTTTTCGTTCCAGCCCCCAGGAAATCTGCATCACGCGTGTCAGGGATGGAAAAACTATAGATGTTAATGAAAGCTTTACCCGTCTCTCCGGCTTTACCCGCGATGAGATAATCGGCCGTACTACAACCGAGCTCGGCATCTGGACAAAGCCGGATGACCGCGAAAAAATGCTGACAATGATCGGGAAAAACGGCAGGGTCCAAAACGAAGAATTCGAATTCTGTAGGAAATCGGGCGAGATTCGCACCCAGCTATTTTCCGCCGAGAAGATTATTATCAACGGGGAAGAATGCATCATTTCTATAATGACAGACATTACCGAACGCAAGCGGGCAGAAAAGTTACAGGCTGATGAAATAGCCGTCCTGACATTACTGGGGCAAGGGGTGGAACTAAATGAACTACTCAATGCCATTGTGCGCCTGGGAGAAGCGCACAACCCTGCTATCAAAGGCTCGGTGCTGCTATTCGACTCTTCAAAAGGGAACCTGGTCCATGCTGCCGGCCCCAGTCTACCCGATGATTACAAGAAGTTGCTCGAAAAGGGAGTTCCCATCGGACCGAATTCCGGTTCTTGCGGGGTTGCGGCGTACCGAAAGGCGCGGGTAATCGTCCCGGATATCGAAGCCAGCCATGCTTACCCAGATGAGGTGGTGGATTTAACAACGAAAAACGGGCTGCACGCCTGCTGGTCGCAACCCATTATCGGATCCCACGGGGAATTGCTCGGCACCATGGCCAATTACAGCATTATTAAAGGAATGCCGAGCGTCGGGGACCTGAGGGTAATAGAGTGGTCAGCCAGGATAACCGCCCTGGCTATCGAGCGTAAGAAATCCGAGAAGGCACTAATCGAATCAGAAGAAAAGTTCTCTAAAGCTTTTCGTGCCAGCCCTGATGCTATTTCAATATCCAGATTGAGCGATGGCACATTTCTTGAAATCAACGATAGTTATACGCATATCACAGGCTACACCCGTGGAGAATTGGTCGGGCAAAACGCTGACAGGTTTAGTATGTGGGCCGATGCCGAGAAGCGGAAAAACATGCTCTGGAAAATACGGGAACACATTAAAATCCACAATGAAGAAATGGATTTCCGCACTAAATCAGGCGAGATTAACACGTTACTGGTATCGACCGAGTATGTCCACATCGGCGGTGAACCCTGCCTTCTGGTCGTGAGCACCAACATTACGGAACGTAAGAAAATGGAGGAGGCTCTGGCTATTGAAGCGACACGCCGGCGTATCCTGATCGAGCAGTCAAGCGACGGCATTGTCATCCTCGACCAGAACGGCGCCGTACATGAAGCCAACCACCGGTTTGCCGAGATGCTGGGGTACTCCCCGGAAGAAATCCTCCAGCTCCATGTGTGGGACTGGGAATATCTTTATCCCACGGAGCAAGTAAAGGAAATGATAAAGACCGTCGATGAGGCCGGCGACCACATTAAAACATGCCACCGGCGTAAGGACGGCACGACCTTCGATGTTGAAATAAGCACCAACGGAGTGGTGTTCCAGGGACAAAAGCTTATTTTCTGCGTATGCCGGGACGTTTCAGAACGCAACCGCATGGAGAAAGCCCTGAGGGAATCGGAGGAGAAATTTTCGATAGCTTTCCGCTCCAGCCCGGCGACCATTGCCATCAACACACTTAAGGACAGTAAATACGTCGAAGTTAATGACAGCTACATCAAATCCACGGGCTATACCTCCAAAGAGTTGATCGGCCGGACGACAAGCGCCGTCAATGTCTGGGCGAAACCGGAGGGCCGCGCGAGATTGCAAAGGATACTAAAAGAACAAGGCAGAGTCAACAACGAAGAATTTGATTTCCGCATGAAGTCCGGCGAGATACGCACCTGGCTATTCTCCGCCGAGCAAATCAATGTTGCCGGTGAGCCATGTCTGATAGGCGTATCAGTCGACATCACCGAGCGAAAAAAGGCGGAAGAAAATTTGAAAGAGGCCCTGTCCAACCTGGAGAGATCCAGCAGTCAGCTCGCGGCGACGAACAAAGAGCTGGAGGCTTTCAGTTACACCGTCTCGCACGACCTGCGGTCGCCACTGAGGAGCATCGACGGCTTCAGCCAGGCGTTGATGGAAGACTACCAGGAAAAACTCGATGAGACAGGCCAGGGTTATCTGAAACGTCTCCGCAGCGCCAGTCAGAAGATGGGAGAACTTATCGATGGCATATTAAAGCTGTCACGTCTAACACGAAGCGAAATGCACCATGTCCCAATAGACTTAAGCGCCCTGGCCAAGGAGATTGCAGCTAGGCTCCAGGAAACACAGCCGGAACGCCGGGTGAAATTCATCATAGATAATGAACTGACCGCCAACGGAGACCCCCAGCTGTTAAGAGTGGTACTAGAAAACCTGCTGGACAACGCCTGGAAATTTACGAGTAAAAAACCGCAGGCTAAAATCGAGTTCGGCATGGACTGGAACAACGGTAAGAAAGCCTATTTTATAAAAGACAACGGCGCCGGCTTCGATATGGCCTACGCTGATAAACTCTTCAACGCCTTCCAGCGCCTCCACGATGCCAAAGAGTTCCTCGGTACCGGCATCGGCCTGGCAACGGTGCAGCGTATCATCCACCGCCACGGCGGCGCTATCTGGGCCGAAGGGGCGGTGGATAAAGGTGCCACTTTTCACTTTACCCTCGACTAAAGGAGAAGCAGACGATGATTATCAAGGACGAAATAATACTGCTAGTGGAAGACAATCCCGATGACGTGGAGCTGACCATGAGAGCCCTACGCAAAAACAACATCGCCAATAAAGTGGTGGTGGCCGGCGATGGCGAAGAAGCGCTGGATTATCTTTTTTGCCAGGGGAAATACCGCGAACGCGACCCCAAAGAAACCCCGAGGCTTATCCTCCTCGACTTGAAACTACCCAAACTCGACGGCCTCCAGGTGCTGGGACGGCTCCGCGCCGACGAGCGTACCAAGCTTATCCCTGTAGTCATCCTGACATCGTCAAAAGAGGAACATGACTTAATCGCCGGTTATAAGTCCGGGGCGAATAGCTACGTACGGAAGCCGGTGGATTTTAATAAGTTTGTTGACGCTGTACATCAGATAGGACTCTACTGGCTATTGATAAACGAATCACCGATACTAGAATCTTAACCGCGAAATAATAATCCCGATACATGATGGAGAAATCAGGTGCGACAAAATGGAAGAAAGGTCGATAAAAGTTTTACTGGTTGAAGACAACCCCGACGACACCGAGCTACTACAGAGAAAGCTAGGAAAATCGGCAAACGGCCAATTAACGGTGACATCGGTGAAAAGCCTCCACGATGCGCTAGAACATCTTGCTCAGAACAAACCCGATATTATTTTGAGCGACCTCGGCCTGCCGGACAGCCATGGACTCGATACCGTCACCAAAATAATGTGCGAAGCGCCGAATATTCCCCTCGTGGTGCTGAGCGGATTCGATGACGAGGCTACCGCCATCAAGGCGGTACAGTCCGGTGCCCAGGACTATCTGGTCAAAGGGCAGCTGGAGGGCATGCAGATAGAACGCTCCCTTTTCTACGCTATCGAGAGGGGCAGGCTGCAAACCGAACTGGAGCAGCATACCCAAGAGATATCCAAGGTCCAGGCCAACTTGCTTAAAATCCTGGACAAAAACGCCGATGCTATCATGGTCGTCAGCAGAGACAAACGGATAATTTTCGCTAATCCCGCCGCGGAATCGCTATTAGGCCAGACTAAAAAAGACCTGATTGATAAGCCATTTGATTTCCCGCTGGACGGAGGTAAAACGGCGGAGATTGAAATAAGGCGTCGCGGCCAAGAAAAGACCATCGCGGAGATTAGTACGGTAGAAATCAACTGGGAAGGCAGGCCGGCATTTCTAGCTTCCATGCGGAATATTACAAAACGCAAACGGGTGGAAGAAGAACTACGAATTAGCGAGGAAAAATACCGGAATATTGTGGAGCTTGCCCCGGAGGGAATCGTCACCGTAAATACCACGGGCAAGATAACATCATGCAATAAGGCTTTTTTAAAAATGATCGGGTTCCCCGAGGAAAAAATCCTGGATAAACATTTCACGAAGATACCGAGCCTAAAAGCCAAAGATATCCCGTCTTATGTAAAGCTATCCGTCTCCGTATTAAGCGGTAAAACGCAAATGGCGGAAGTGCAGTGGAGCCATGCGGATGGAACGAAAAGAGTTTGTGAATTACGTTTTTCCCTGATGAAACTTAAGGGTCGTATCTCCGGCATTCAGGTAATCGCCATCGATATCACGGAACGCAAGAAATCAGAACAAGCTTTGAAAGAATCGGAGGCCAAATTCTCTAAAGCATTTCATTCCAGCGCCAACTTGTTCGCCATCAATAAGCTGAAAGACGGCAATTTCATTGAAATAAACGAGGCATTTACGCGGATGACCGGTTACACCCGGAAGGAAGTCATCGGCCGTAATGCCGTCGATCTGAATCTCTGGGCTGACGAAGAAGAACGCACCAGAATAGTAAAAAAAACATGGGAAAATGACAGAGTACGAAATGAGCAGATCAAGATTCGCAACAAGTCCGGCGAAACACGTATGGGGCTGTTTTCCAGCGAGAAGATCACCATTAGCGGTGAAGCCTGCCTTATTCACACCATTACCGACATTACCGAACTAAAACGAATCGAGGAGTCGTTGCGGGTCTCTGAAGATAAATTTTCCAAAAGCTTCCGCCACAGTCCGGAGGGGATTGTAATCTCCAGCATCGAAGACGGTACGATACTGGAAGCGAACGACACGTTTTTACGTCTTTCCGGCTATACCCATGCTGAGGTCATCGGTAGAAAATCCATCGAGCTGGGGCTCTGGGCAAATCCGAAAGAACGTGCTGAAATAATCAAAATACTGAAAAAAGATGGGACGGTAAGCAACCGCGAATGCCAGTTCCGGATGAAGTCCGGCGAGGTCCGATTCTTGCTTTTTTCTGCCGAGATTATCATTATCGACGGAAACCCCTGTATGCTCTCCGTAACCGTAGACATCACCGAGCGTAAAAAGGTGGAGGAAAAGCTACGCTTCTCGGATACCGCACTTAACTCCATCCAAGAAGGCGTCTTTGCCAGCGATAACGAGTTCAGAATAACCCGCTGGAACGAGATGTGCGAACAAATGTTTGGTATCAAGGCATCCGATGCCACTGGCAAAAACGTCGGCGATGTCTTTTCAATGGTCGAGGAGTATCCAGGACAAAACCTTAAGCGTTACGAATTGCTTATGGCGAAAGGGTTTAATAAAGAAGAACAAATTTACCGCACACCCCGCGGCAATATCTGGGTTGACGTGCACGTACAGGCGATAGAAGACAACGGCAAACGATACGGCTGGGTAACGCTGGTATCAGATATCTCCGAGCGTAAAAAGACAGAGGAGGCGCTCTGCTTCTCACACGCGGCCTTCCGGTCCATCCACGAAAGCGTCATCGCGACGAACATGAAATATGTTATCACAGAATGGAACGAAATAAGCGAACAGATATATGGGGTCAAAGCCGCCGACGCTATCGGCAAGAAACTCACGGATGTAATCGAGATAATGGAAAATCTCCCCGGTGAAAACGAACGGAGGCTCAAGAAACTTGAAGCCGACGGCTTTCTCCGGGAAGAGCAATTACACCGCACTAAATACGGGGACGTATGGGTGGATTCCAGCATCCAATCCATTGAAAGCGATCACAAACGCTACGGCTGGGTGATTCTCTCTTCCGCCATAACCCAGCGTAAGCTGGCGGAAGAAGCCCTGAAACGTAGCGAGGAAAAATACCGCGAACTCATCAGCACCTCGATTGACGGCATCATATCCGCCGATTCTCAAATGCGTATTATGATCTGGAACCAGGGAGCGGAAAAAATCTTCGGGTATACGGAAAAGGAAATGCTCGGGCAGAGTGTATTTAAAATAGTCCCGGAAAAAGACAGGGCGATGATGGGCAATCAAATAAGCTTGCTTTCCAAAACGGATTCGAAGGAAGGGATGAGCGGGGTGCTCGAATTCGTTGGCCAGAAGAAAGATGGCTCATATGTCCCGATTGAAATGTCGATATCAATCAGGAAAAACGAAGGCGCTTATATTGCCACAGCCATTATCAGGGATGTAACGGAACGTAAAGAGGCCGAGGAAAAACTCCGTAAAATCGAGCGGATGAAGTCCGAGTTTCTCTCTAACGTTTCTCATGAGTTACGCACGCCGTTACAATCCATCAGCGGTTTTACCAAGCTAATTATGAACGGCCAGGTGCCGGACCCCGCCACCCAGCAGGAATTCTTCCAGATCATCGATAGAGAAGCCCAGCACCTCGGCAATCTTATTAACGGACTGCTGGACATGTCGCGGCTGGAATCCGGGAAATTCCAGATAAACCGCAAGCCCACCGACATACGGGATACCGTGATCGATTCCATTAAAAGTTTCCACACCCTCGCCCGCGATAAAAATATTACCCTCAACGAAGAAATACCTGCGGAACTGCCGGAAATGCAGGTGGATGATGAACGGATGCGGCAGGTATTCGTCAATTTACTCAGCAACGCCATCAAATACAGCGACTCCGGCGGCAGCATCACGGTCAGGGCAGAAAAACATCCAGGAGAGTTGCTTTTCCAAGTCTCAGATGATGGCATCGGCATGTCTCCGGAAACCATGAAGCACCTCTTCGAGAGGTTCTACAGAGCCGATGATAATCTGGCCCGGAGCGGCACCGGACTGGGATTGTACATTACCAAACAAATAATAGATGCGCACGGGGGACGCATCTGGGCGGAAAGCAGAGTTAACGAAGGCAGCACCTTCAGTTTTACCATGCCTTTCGACGGTAAAGGAGGTAACGGTCATGGCAAAAAAAATATTGATCATCGAAGACGATCCGGCAATATCAAGACTGGTTGATTATACTCTCAGGCATCACGGATATGAGGTGACCACCGCCACCAACGGCTTGGAAGGAATAAGAAAAGCGCATAAGGAAGGCCCGGACCTGATCATTCTGGATGTAATGTTGCCGGGCATGGACGGCTTCGAGATCTGTCACCGGCTGAGGTCCGAGCCGGACACCGCGCATTTGCTAATCCTGATGTTTTCGGCAAAAGCCCAGGAGATAGATAAGAATACCGGCCTGAAAGTCGGCGCGGATGACTATTTGCCCAAACCCGCTGCCCCGGCAGAAATAGTAAAACGGGTAGAGAAATTGTTGGCAAGCAAGAAAGAGATTACCAGGGCAGAGGAGAAGGTGCGTGAGTAGCAAAAAAAATAAACCTTTCGCTATGGAAAAAGTTGCTAAAAAAAGCCTGGGCGAGATGCTGATCGAGGAAAAGCTCATCACGCCGGCACAACTGGAAAGCGCCCTGGCGGAACAACAGCAAAAGGGAGGCACGCTGAGCGAAATCCTGTTACGAAACGGAATCGTCAAAGCCGAGCAACTGGCCATATTGCTCAGCATCAAGTTGAACCTGCCTTTGATCGACCTGAAGAGGCATGTAATACAGCCTAAAGCCCTGCGACTCATCCCCGAAGAGATGGCACGGAAACACATGCTTATACCTATGGATATCGTCAACGATTCTCTGATGGTCGTCATGGCCGACCCGGAAGACATCCGCACCATCGAAGATATTAAGGCCCAGGTAAAGATGAGGATTGAAGTAGCTCTGGGCGTTCCATCTGATATCGAACGCGCCATCAACATGAACTACCGGTCGGCCGGGGCCATCGAAAAACAGGTCAGCCAGTTCACGCCGGCCGCCGGAGATAAAACAGATGAGACACCGGCGATTACCGCCAGCACGCCGATTACCGAGACGCTTAACCTGCTGGTCACCCAGGCCATCAAAGACAGGGCCTCGGACGTCCACAT
>CAZEUJ010000040.1:0-14691 GCA_964514525.1 uncultured Dehalococcoidaceae bacterium | reverse complement strand
TTTCCAGCTTCACGCCGCGGTCGACGAAAAGCTTGGTGAGCACGCGGTGCACGATAGTGGCGCCGACCTGCGACTTGATATCATCGCCGATAACTGGCAGGCCATGGTCGGCAAAGCGCGCCGCCCAGTCCTTGCGACTGGCGATGAAGACGGGTATGCAGTTGACAAAGCCGCAGCCTGCCTGCAACACCTGCTCAACATACCACTTGGTAGCCATTTCACTGCCGACCGGGAGGTAATTGAGAACGACATCGGTCTTGGTCTCTTTGAGGACCTTAACGATATCAACCGTCGGCCAGGGGGCCTTCTGGATTATCTCCGAGAGGTACTTGCCGAGGCCGTCATGGGTCATGCCCCGCAGCACTTTAATACCGGTCGCCGGGACATCACAGAATTTATAGGTGTTATTAGGTTTGGTGTAGATAGCCTCCGCCAGGTCTTTGCCGACCTTGTTCTTATCAATATCAAAGGCGGCTACGAAGTTGATATCGCTGATATGGTAGCCGCCCAGATTGACATGCATCAGACCGGGAACATGATCGGTTTCTTTAGCGTTTTTATAGTAATAAACGCCCTGTACCAGGGACGAGGCGCAGTTGCCCACGCCGATAATCGCCACATTAATCTTCCCCATTACGCTACCTCCCCTTTCTATAGAGCCCCTGCCGTACGGGTTGAGTCTGATTGCTTACCCAAGGCAAGCATCCGTGCCACTATACTCCCTTTAGATACAAGCTGTCAAGACTTTACTTCTATTTAGCTTCAGAAGGAGGGAACAATTATCACAAAACCCACCCCCTGTATCCCCCTCCTTTATGAAAGGAGGGGGAAGTAAAAAAGAGGGGTTTCGCCCTTTTTAAACGCCCCCGGCGTACTTAAACAAACACCTTTTTAGGTCGCCAGAGTCGTTTTTCGGGGAGATAGGACAATATACCCAGGAGGCGGCCGTCTTTATTATAAGCCCGGCGATATTTTATATCGTCCGTAATGCCGGTTTCGCCGGCTTCCAGCGGGCTGCCTTTCTTTATCGCCGCCTCCCCGGCCTCATCCACAACCATAGATGGCATCTCTCCCAGGACGCTATCGATAGGATAGAGGTATTGTTGCCAGTCACCACATCTAGCCGCTTCTTCCAATTGCGACAGGGTGACGGCGTCCTTAATATCAAAAATGCCATAACGGGTACGTATAAGGCTCTTTAAATACGCGCCGCAACCCAGAGCCTGCCCCAGGTCGTGGGCAAGGGAGCGGATATAGGTGCCTTTGCTACATTCTATTTCCAGCGTAGCGACCGGCGGCTGCCAGGAAACGAGCTCCAGGCGAAATATTTCCACCGTCCGACTCCGCCGCTCGATACTGATGCCCGCCCTGGCGAGCTTGTAGAGCGGTTGACCGCGGTGCTTCAGGGCGCTGAACATCGGCGGGGTCTGCCGGATAGTGCCGCGGAACGAAACAAGAGCAGATTGTAATTTATCAGAGTCTATTGATGATGGGTCGCCACGCCGCGTGATCTTGCCGGCGGCATCGAAAGTATCGGTAGCGATGCCGAGCTCAATAACGGCGCGATAGGTCTTGGTAGTAGCGACGAGAAACTCAACGATACGGGTGCCCTGGCCAAGGCAGACCGGCAGGACGCCGGTAGCGTCCGGGTCGAGTGTTCCGGCGTGCCCGACGCGCCGCTCGCCGCTCAAGCGTTTCACCATAGCGACAACGCCGTAAGAGGTCTTTCCGGCGGGTTTATCAATATTAAGTATGCCGTCCAAAGTCAGTCCTCTTGTTCGGCGTTGACCTGGTCAAGCAGGCGGAGAATACGGTCGCCGTGCTCGATAGAGTTGTCCCAGTGGAAGCTCAACTCGGGGGTGTGGCGGAGTCGCACCTTTTTTGCCAGCTCGGAGCGCAAAAAACCGGTAGCGGCGTTCAATACGCCTAGAACACTGGCCTCATCCTTCTTTCCGCCGATACTGCTAACGAAGACTTTAGCGTGCTTGAGGTCGGCGGACGTCTCGACCTCGGTAACGGCGACGAACTCAGCCAGTCGCGGGTCTCTCAGGTGGTGCTGAATGAGCTCACTGATTTCGCGACGGATGAGTGTATTGACGCGTTCGATACGATGTGATGACATGGCACAAAGTACAGACTCCGGTTACCCGGCTCTTTCCATTCGATAAAATTCCAGAACATCACCGACCTGGAAATCGTTAAAATCCTTAACGCCCACGCCGCACTCATAGCCGGCCGCCACCTCTCTGACGTCGTCCTTGAACCGTTTCAGGCTGCTCACCGTGGAATCGACCATTACCTGTTTACCCCTTCTGATCCTTACGGAAGCATTACGGGTAACCTTGCCATCGTTGACCATGACTCCGGCTACTCTAGCCCCTTTGCCGGCGGGAAAGACAGCCTGGACGGTGGCACGGCCGTCAATAACCTCGACATAGGTAGGCTCCAGCATTCCCTTTAAAGCCTTATCAACGTCGTCGATGAGGGTGTAAATGATATTATAATGACGTATGGAAACACCGGAAGACACGGCCAGCCGTCGGGCGCCTTCACTGACGCTGACACTAAAACCGATGATGAGCCCGTTGGAAGCGGCTGCAAGCATGACATCGCTCTCATTGATATTACCGGCGGCGCTGTGGATAATCCTCACCTTGACCTCATCCGTACCCAACCGCTCCAGAGATGTCCTGATGGGCTCGATACTGCCCTGAACGTCTGTCTTAAGAATTACATTAAGTTCTTTGACTTTACCAGCGCTTATCTGGTCGTAAAGGTTATCCAGGTTGACCGGCTGGGCCGTACGGGCAGACTCTTCCTCGGTTTCCGCCCGGCGCCTGGCGAGCATAGCCTGGGCGTGGCGCTCATCGACCACCGCCACCAGGTTGTCCCCCACCTGGGGCACGTCGTCCAGACCCAGTACGGCGGCAGGAGTGGATGGTTCGGCTTTCTTAATCCGCTTGCCCAAATCGTTAAACATGGCCCTTACCCGGCCCCAGGTATCGCCAACGACGACGGTATCCCCCTCCTTCAGAGTACCCGTCTGTATCAAGACCGTGGCCAGGGGCCCCATGGTCTTATCTTTTTCAGCTTCAATAACGACGCCGACAGCCGACTGATTGGGATTGGCTTTCAGCTCCTCCATCTCAGCGACGAGCAGCACGCTTTCCAGCAACTCGGCGATGCCTTTCTTCTCTTTAGCTGAGATTTCGACGCTGACGATATTGCCTCCCCACTCCTCAACGACCAGCCCGGCCTCAGCCAGCTGCTGTTTTACCCGGTTGGGGTCGGCATTGTCCTTATCGATTTTATTAATCGCCACGACGATAGGGACTTCGGCAGCACGGGCGTGGTTGATAGCTTCAATGGTCTGGGGCATAACGCCATCGTCGGCGGCGACGACCAGGATGGTTATATCGGTGATATTGGCGCCGTGGGCACGCATGGCAGTAAAAGCTTCATGGCCGGGGGTATCCAGAAAGGTTATTTTCTGTCCGTTAATGGTCGCCTGGTAGGCGCCGATATGCTGGGTGATGCCGCCGGCCTCAGAATCGACGACATTGGTCTGCCTGATAGCGTCCAGCAGCTTGGTCTTGCCGTGGTCGACATGGCCCATGACCGTCACGACCGGCGGGCGCGGCAGGAGGTTGGCGGCCTCTTTACCGTAGCGGCGCTTGGCCTTCTTGCCCTCCTCCACGGCGGTGGCCATCTGCTGGTCTTTAAGGGGCTGGAGGTGCGGTTTGAAACCGAATCCCGCGACAATCGGGGCGGCGGTCTCGTAATCGATAATCTGATTGATATTAGCCATAATGCCGTTGCGCATCAACTGCTTGATAATAAGGATAGAATCGACCTTCATAAGCTCAGCCAGCTGCCGCACGCTGAGAGAGCGCGGCAGTTCGAATACCGGCACTTTGGGCGCAGCCGGCTCTTTGGCGGCTTTTTCCACGACGGGCTCGTCGGCATGCACCTGTTTGCTGGCCCTAGGCACTAAACGACTCCTTTAATCAGGTCCCCACCGTCTTTCATAAGTTTTTCACGGTTTTCCTGAGTAATATTGCTACGTAATGTAATCGCCAACTGCTTGCCTTTCAAGGCCTTTTCCCAGCAGGACGGGTCCGGGCAGATATAGGCGCCCCGCCCCTGTTTTTTACCGGTAGTATCGAGCTCGATATCGCCTGCGGCAGTCCGCACCAGACGTACCAACTCCCGCCTATTTTTTACCTGGCGGCAAGCCACACAAGTACGCTGCGGTACTCGCCGGTTGCCGACGGGATGGCTAACCGATATCTTCTTCATCGTCAACAACTTCATAATCACGGCGGCCTTTCCTGGCTTTAACGCCTTCCTCACCGCCTTCACGGGTATAAGCACCCTTCTTTTTCTTCTTCGCCCGGGCCGGCCTGGCTTCGGTCCTGGTGCGCCTGACGCCAACGATGTCTTCAGCGAACCTCAGCGTTGATTTACCCTCAGCTTCCGGCGGCTCTAACACAATTTGCGGCGGCGCGAGTATCTCTTCCACAGGCGGCGCGGCCCCGGCGGCTACCGGAACCTCCTCGGGCACAGCGGGCTCCTCAATAAGCCCCAGTTCTTCCGGGGTAAGGGCTATTTCAGCGGGTATTTCTTCGGTGACAGGCACTCCCGCTACGGCTTCGCCGACCTCTTCCCTGCCGGGCTTAATTTTTCCCGCTGCCGCGGCTTTGGCGGCCGCTTTGGTAACCGGGATCTTCTCGGCCTCGGCGATAGAGGCACTCTTGATATCGATGCGCCAGCCGGTGAGTTTGGCGGCCAGCCTGGCATTCTGCCCCTCCTTCCCGATAGCTAAAGAGAGCTGTTTATCCGGGACAATAACGGTGGCTACCTGATCCGCCTTGTTCAGTTCGACACTAAGGATATGGGCCGGACTGAGGGCATTGGCGATAAAGGTGGCCGGGTCCGGGCTCCACATGACAACGTCGATTTTTTCACCGTTGGTTTCACTGACGATGTTCTGTATCCTGATGCCGCGCAGGCCGACACAGCAGCCCACGGGGTCGATGCCTTCCTGCTTGGCGGCGACGGCTATCTTGCTTCTGAACCCGGCCTCGCGGGCGATGGACTTTATCTCCACGTTGCCGTTATATACCTCCGGGACCTCCAGCTCGAAGAGTCGGCGCAGCAGCTCCGGATGAGAACGCGAGACGATTACCCTGGGGCCTTTACTGGTACGGGCGACCTGAAGGAGGACGACCTTGAGGCGCTGGCCGACGCGATAGCGCTCGGTACGTACCTGCTCGGAGGGCGGCAGGACTGCTTCCGTCCGGCCCATATCGATATACACCTGACCGGCCTCAAAGCGCTGGACGACCCCGCTAACGACCTCTCCCTCTTTATCCGCATATTCTTCAAAGATGGCACTGTGTTCCGCTTCATGGAGGCGCTGGAGGATTACCTGCTTGGCGGTCTGCGCCGCGATACGGCCGGCATTTTCCGGGGTAGCCTCGACCATGATGGCAACGCCGACCTTAGCATCTTTATTGTGAGTCTTCGCTTCTTTAAGCGAGATTTCCTGACGCGGGTCAGCGACTTTCTGGACAACGTTTTTTTCCATCCATACTTCCACCTTGCCGCTGTTCGGGTTAATTTTGACAGAGATATTCTGGTTGGGATTAAAGTTGTCTTTTTTATATGCCGATACCAGGGCCGCTTCCACGGCGGTAAGCACAGTCTCTTTCGGCAGATTTTTTTCTGCCGAAAGCTGGGTTATGGCGAGCAAGAAATCGCTCTTCATTTCGGATGCCAACCTCCGATATACATATTCAAATAATTAAAAAAGTGGGAATCAGACCCACTTCAAAACATAGCTATTCAACTCCAGGCGACCTTATTATAACACAGTGTACAATGGTATGCAAGAAAAATATTTACGTTTGAAATGTTTGTAGCTTTTCTGTCATATCGCTTGTATATGATATTGAATATACTCACCCCCTTAATCCCCCTCTCGAACAGATTTATTAATATTACTTGGATTTTATTCCGTTCAAGAGGGGGAGGAATAGGAAGAGGGGTTTCACTCCTCTTAGAAGCCCTATAATAAGGGGGGAGAGTTTGAGAGGGGGCTTCGCCCCCTCTCTCCTGAACCCCCCTCTCCAGCCTTGAATATCTAGGTTTCCTGCCAATGATTCTGGCTGGAGAGGGCAGGGTGAGGTTATTATACACCAGCCGATTAGCATCTTAACCTGTTTCCCATTTGCCCATACCGTGGCGCTCATTTATAATTAATAGTGAACCTGCGGTCTTAGTACCCGGGAACAAAGTAAAAATGCATGAATTTAGCATTACCGAAAGCATCCTGTCCCTGGCGCTGGAAAAAGCCGGCGAGGCTAAAGCCAGCCGGATAAAACGTATCAACCTGGTGATAGGCGAGCTATCGGGAGTGGTGAGCGAGTGCGTCCAGTTTTACTTCGAGGCCATCAGCAAAAACACCATCGCCGCCGGTGCTGAACTCGGCTTCGAAACGAGACCGACCAAGCTAAAATGTCGAAAATGCCAGACCGTTTTCATACCCAAAGATAGCCAGTGGTCCTGCCCCGATTGCCATGAGGCAGGCATCGAGATAGTATCCGGGCGGGAATGTTATATGGAAAGCATCGAGGTGGAGTAGATGAGCGTAAAAGTGATCACCGTAGGCGAGGATATCCTCGGGGCGAACGACGAAAAGGCACGCGCCAACAAAAGCCGGCTGGACAAATACGGCATACTGACGATAAACATCATGTCCTCGCCGGGGGCGGGCAAGACCAGCCTGATTTTAAGCACGATAAATCAACTCAGGAAAAAGGTAAGGATAGCCGTTATCGAGGGGGATGTTGCCTCAAGCGTCGATGCCGATAAAGTCAACGCACTGGGCATACCAGTCGTCCAGATTAATACCGCCGGCGGGTGCCACCTCGAGGCCGGCATGGTAGAGAAAGCCCTTAATGACCTGCCCTTGAAAGACACCGATTTGCTGCTCATTGAGAACGTGGGTAACCTGATCTGTCCCAATGCCTTCGCCCTGGGGGAAGACCGGCGGGTCATGATTGCCAGCCTGCCGGAGGGCGACGACAAGCCGTACAAATACCCGGCCATGTTCGCTGATACCGACGTTATACTATTGAATAAAATCGACCTCCAGCCGTACCTCGATTTCAACACGTACGCCTTTAAAAAAGCGGTGACCGGGCTGAATCCGGATGTCACCATTTTTCCCGTCTCCTGCAAGACCGGCGCGGGCATGGCAGCCTGGTTCGACTGGCTGGAATCCGCTGTAAAAAATAAGGAAAAAAAGTAAGTCAATGGCAAAAATAACGGCTCTCAGCCTGGCCCGTATCAGCGTCCGGGGGGTGGTGCAGGGCGTCGGCTTCCGACCTTTCGTTTACCAGCTGGCCGTCAAGCACAACCTCCGTGGCTGGGTGCGCAACACCTCAGAAGACGTGAAAATCGAGGTGGAGGGAGAAGGCGGGGACATCGAGCGCTTTCTAAAAGGACTAAGCGAGCAATCGCCGCCGCAAGCCCATATCGAGGGCATTGCTGCCATAATGGGCGCCCCGGCCGGCTATGAGAAATTCGAAATTTTGCCCAGCATCGCTGAGGCAGACAAATACCAACTTGTTTCGCCGGATATCGCTACCTGTCCCGATTGTTTGCGGGAAATTTTCGATCCCAAAGACCGCCGCTACCGCTATCCTTTTACCAACTGTACCAACTGTGGACCGCGGTTTACCATCATCGCCGATATCCCCTACGACCGCCCTAATACGACCATGAAAGTTTTTCAGATGTGCCCGGAATGTCAGCGGGAATACGAAGACCCGCTTAACCGGCGGTTCCATGCCCAGCCCAACGCCTGCCCGGTATGCGGGCCGCAACTGGAACTGGTCGATGTCAGAGGCGATAAAGTAGTCTGCGACGATATTATCACCAAGACCAGCGAACTGCTCAGAGAGGGCAAAATAGTGGCGGTAAAAGGGCTGGGGGGCTTTCTTCTGGCCTGCGACGCTACCAGTGAAAAATCCGTCAACCAGCTGCGCCGGCGGAAGAACCGCCCCGCCAAACCTCTGGCCGTTATGGTGTCTTCCCTGGAAGAGGCCAGGCGGCACTGTGAAATAAATGAAGCCGAAGCCAGACTTCTTAAATCGCCGGGAAGCCCGATTGTCCTTCTGAAATGGAAGGCAGAATCGAAAATGGCCAGAGCCGTGGCGCCCGGCCTGAAATACCTCGGGGTCATGCTGCCCTATACTCCCCTGCACCACCTCCTGCTCCAGGATACGGGCCGGCCGCTGGTCATGACCAGCGGCAACCTCAGCGAAGAGCCCATCGCCAGGGACAATGACGAGGCATTACTTAGGCTGCATGGCATCGCCGACTTTTTCCTAAAGCACAACCGGGACATCTACGCCCGCTACGACGACAGTGTGATGATAGTGGAAAACGGTATGCCACAGTTCGTGCGGCGAGCGCGGGGCTACGCGCCTTATCCTGTCCATCTCCCCTATCAAAGCCGGCAGATACTTGGCTGCGGGGCAGAAGAAAAGAACACCTTCTGCCTGACGCGCGATAATTACGCTTTCGTCAGCCAGCACATCGGCGACATGGAAAATATAGAAACGCTCGAGCATTTTAGAAATACAATCGAGCTTTATCAAAAGCTATTCAGGATAAAGCCGGAAATTATCGCCCACGACATGCACCCGGAATATTTATCGACCAAATACACCAAAGAAGTCGCCGCCAAAGAAAAGTTAAATCTCATCCCGGTACAGCACCACCACGCCCACATCGTCAGCTGCCTGGCGGACAACGGCATCGAGGGGCCGGTCATCGGGGTGGCCCTGGACGGCACCGGCTACGGCACGGACGGGCATATCTGGGGCGGGGAATTTTTAATAGCGGACTATAAGGAATACAACCGGATGGCGCACCTGGAATATCTGCCGTTACCCGGCGGCTCCCTGGCGATAAAAAAGCCCTACCGGACGGCCATCGGCTATTTAACGGCGCTGGGAATAGACTTAGACCGGACACTGCCGCCGCTAAAACAGACTGACGAAGTAGAACTGGATATTATCAAAAGACAAATAGAAAAGCGTATCAACGCGCCGCTGACATCAAGCATGGGGCGCCTCTTCGATGCGGTAGCCGCCTTAATCGGGGTCAGAAGCGTAATTCAATACGAAGCGCAGGCGGCCATCGACCTGGAGACATGCGCCAGCGAGGCCGCCGACGAAACCGAACGCTACCCTTATGAGGTAGTCGAACAGGATGGAGTAAGTATCATAAAAATCCATGACTTAATCTCCGCCGTTATCAAGGATTTCAACAATAAGAGGCCAAACCCCATTATCGCGGCCCGGTTCCACAATACGATAGCCCGGATGATATTAGAGTCATGTCAAGCTATCTCAGCTAAAACAGGCATCACAGAGGTGGCGTTGAGCGGCGGGGTCTTTCAGAACCGGCTGCTATTGAGGAAAGCGACAGCCTTGCTTGAGTCGGCCGGACTCAGGGTATATACTCACCATCAGGTGCCCTGCAACGACGGCGGTATCTCCCTGGGACAGGTGGTCATCGCCAATTTCAGCGAGGAGTCAAAATCATGACCAAAAAGCAGTTCGGACCACAGCCCTGGCTTTTTCCCAATCCCACGACACTGGTCGGCACGGTTTTTGACGGCAAGACCAACTTCGCCCCCTTCGCCTGGTGCGGCATCACCGGCGGGGAGCCCCCTACCCTTTCCGTCGGCATACGGCACCAGAGACACACCCTGAAGGGCATTTTGCAAAACCGGACGTTCTCGGTAAATATCCCCTCCATCGACCTGCTTGAAGAGACCGACTACTGCGGCATGGTCTCCGGCGCTCAGGTGGATAAAGTCAAAGATTGCGGCTTTAAAGTATTTTACGGCACGCTGAATACCGCCCCGCTTATCGAGCAGTGCCCGGTCAACCTGGAATGCGAGGTCCTGCACATGCTGAACATCGGCGCTCACATGCTAATTATCGGCAAGATAGTCCAGACCCACATTTCCGAGGATTGCCTTACCAACGACCAGCCGGATATCATGAAAATAAAGCCCTTCGTATACAGTCGCGGGCCGGCCGCCCGATATAACGCCGTGGGCGAAGTGCTCGGGCAGGCCTACGACGTCGGCAAGAAATTGAAAAAATAAAATCAGGAGCAAGTATTATGAGCAAAAAGAGGCTCGGCCCGCAACCGATGATATGGCCCCATCCCACTGTCCTCGTCGGCTCTAACGTCGATGGGAAGCCGGACTTTGCCGCCGTAGCCTGGACAGGCGTGGCAGCCGGTAATCCCGCATCCGTCACCATCGGCTTACAGCCCCACCGCTACAGTCTCAAGGGCATTTACCAGAACCGGACGTTCTCGGTCAATGTCCCATCAATAGACCTCGTAAAAGAGACCGACTACTGCGGGCTAGTCTCCGGCAAGGATACCGACAAGGTCAAGGACTGCAAGTTCAAGGTGTTTTACGGAGGCTTAAAGACCGCCCCGCTCATCGAGCAATGCCCCATCAACCTGGAATGCGAGGTATTGCATTTCCTCAACCTGGGCAGCCACGTGCTGGTCGTCGGCAAAGTGGTGGAGACCTATTTCTCCGAGGACTGCCTGACCGACGGAAAGCCGGACATCAATAAAGTGAGGCCGTTTATTTTCGCACCCCCCAAATATTATGCCATTGGTGAAGCCTTCGCTGACGCCTTTAAAATCGGGCGGGAGATTAAAGGCAAGATGAAAAAAACTCAAAAATAAGAGGTATGTCATCATGTGTTTAGCGATACCGGCACTAATAAAATATATAGACGGGCAGCAGGCGGTGGCGGACATCGAAGGTGTTACCAGGGACATTAGTTTGCAGCTTACCCCGGAGGCCAAAGTGGGTGACTACGTCCTGCTGCATACCGGCTACGCCATCAGCATCATCGACGCGGATGAGGCCGAAGAAACACTAAAGCTTTTAAGGGAGATGAGCGAGGCGGGGTAGAAAGGGGCGTTTTAAGAGGGGCAAAAGAATATGAAAATCCCCCTTAATCCCCCTTTTTCAAAGGGGGACACGGCATGCGGGGCGTTTAAGAGGGGCGAAGCCCCTCTTCCCTAGATTCCCCCTCTCCTGCGGACAGGAGAGGGGGACACAGGGGGTAAGGTCAGGTATATTGAAATACGTTAACGAATACCGCGACCCGGAGCTGGGCAAAAAGCTGCTTGAAAGAATCCGCCGCAACTCCCATAAACACATAAGACTCATGGAGTTCTGCGGGGGGCACACCGTGGCCATTTTTAAGCACGGGCTGCGCCAGCTATTGCCTCCCAACATTGAGATGCTGTCCGGCCCGGGCTGTCCCGTCTGCGTCACCGCCAGCGCCGACCTCGATAAGGCTATCGCCCTGGGGACACTCCCCAACGTGATTATTACCAGCTTCGGGGACATGGTCAGGGTGCCGGGGAGTCGGAGCAGCTTGCAAAAAGCCAAAGCCGAAGGCGCCGACGTGCGTATCGTCTACTCGGCGCAGGACGCCCTTAATATCGCCCGGGAGAATCCGGAACAATCAATAATTTTTATTGGAATCGGCTTCGAGACCACAGCTCCCACCATAGCCGCTTCGATTTTACGGGCAGAGCAGGAAAAGATAAATAACTATTATATACTCTCACTTCACAAAACATGCCCGCCAATAATGAAAGCCATCCTCGACCTGGGAGAGGTAAAGCTGGACGGGATTGTCTGCCCGGGTCATGTCAGCGCTATCATCGGCTCCCGTCCTTACCAGTTCCTGCCGGATGACTACGGTATCGCCTGCGCCATCTCCGGCTTCGAGCCGGTCGATATACTGTTAGCCGTGGACAGCCTGGTGGAGCAGATCGAAAGCGACCAGCCGAAGGTGGATATTACCTACCGGCGGGGGGTAAAGGAGGAGGGTAATCCGGCGGCGCTTAAGCTGATGGACACTGTCTTTGAAGTCGGCAACGCTGACTGGCGCGGTATCGGCATTGTACCGGAAAGCGGACTACAGATTAGACCGGAGTTTGAAAAATACGATGCGAGTAAGAATTTTAATGTCAAAGTAAATCCTGCCCGCGAACCCAAGGGCTGTATCTGCGGCGCCGTCCTGCGCGGCGTCAGCACACCCTTAGAATGCAAGCTCTTCCGCCGGACCTGCACGCCAGAACGACCGGTCGGGCCGTGCATGGTATCCAGTGAAGGAAGCTGCGCCACCTATTATCATTACGAACAAAAAAGGGGCGTTTAAGAGGGGCGAAGCCCCTCTACCAAATCCTCCCCCTTTCCTTTGAAGGAGAGGGGGACACAGGGGGTGAGGTAGATATAGATAACGAAGATAAAATCCTGCTGGCGCACGGCAGCGGCGGCAAGCTTATGCACGACCTTATCGAGAGCTTCTTGCCGGAACTGGCCAACCCGATACTGGAGAAAATGGACGATTCCGCTGTTTTTGATTTAAGCGGGCGGCTGGCCTTCACCACCGATAGCTATACGGTCAATCCCATCTTTTTCCCGGGCGGGGATATCGGGAGACTGGCAGTATGCGGCACCGTCAACGACCTCGCCATGAGCGGCGCCAGACCGTTTTACCTCAGCCTGGCGTTTATCATCGAAGAAGGCCTGCCGGTTGCTGAACTGAAAAGGGTAATTACATCGATAAAAAAAGCCGCCGAAGAAGCCGGCGTTAAGATAGTCACCGGCGATACCAAAGTGGTCAACCAGGGCAGCGCCGACAGGCTTTTCATCAATACCGCCGGGGTGGGTATCGTGCCGGAAGGAGTCGATATCTCCGCTGCCAATGCCCGGCCCGGCGACAAAATAATCATTAGCGGGAATATCGGCGACCACGGCATCGCCGTTCTGAGCGAGCGCGAGGGGATTAAATTCCACACGCCAGTGCCCAGCGATTGCGCTCCACTAAACCAACTCGTGGCGGAAATGCTCGCAGCATCGACGAATATCCACTGCCTGCGCGACCCCACCCGCGGCGGGCTGGCTGTTACTCTCAACGACTTTGCCCGGCAATCGGACGCGGGTATCAGGATTGAAGAAGAGAAAATCCCGATAAATAAAGCGGTACTGGCCGCCTGCGAGCTTCTCGGATTCGACCCACTCCATATCGCCAACGAGGGCAAACTGGTAGCCGCCGTCGCTCCCCAGGACGCGGAGTCTGTCCTCGCCGTAATGAGACGCAACAAGTACGGCAGTAAAGCCGCCATCATCGGTGAGGTCGTCAAAGAACACCCCGGCCAGGTGGTAATGAAGACCAGCCTGGGGGCCTCCCGCATTATCGATATGCCGGTCGGCGAACTACTTCCGAGGATATGTTAACCGAGGTGGATATGACGCCAATGACCCCCGACTACCAGGCCGGAGAAACACCGTCAAGAATCGTGGTGATTGGCGTGGGCAACCTGCTGCTTAAAGACGAAGGCATCGGCATCCATGCTGTGAGGGCCCTGCAGGAAATCAACCTGCCGCCGGATATAAAATTAATCGATGGCGGGACATCTCCGGACCTGATCGCATACACCAGGGCTGGAGATAAGATGATCATCATCGACGCGGCAAAAGCCGGCGGCCAACCCGGGAATATTTACCGTTTTAAACCGGAAGACCTGGCCCACGGAAAAGGAACGCTTACCTCGGCGCACGAGATGGGGGTGGTCGAAAACCTGAAACTGATGACCCTGACGGGAAACGAACCGCGGGAAACCGTCATCATCGGCATCGAACCCGGGGAGATAGACTGGGGAACCGAGCTTTCATCCATACTAAAGATAAAATTGCCGGAAATAATAGAGGTCGTCCTCGGGGAGATAGGTTAGGCCGAAAACCTGAGATTAAAGAGGGGAAAAATGATACAGCGAGAAATAGAAAAGTACGGGAGACCGGCGCGGATACTGCATTGGGTACATTCAGGCGCCTTCATTATCCTCTTCCTCACCGGACTCATTCTTTATCTACCGCAACTCAGGTCTCTGGCCGAGGACACCAACATACGTCTGGTCCATCGCGCTGCCGCAGCTGTGTTCATCATCGTTCCCGTTATCTATATATTCATCAATCCAACAGCAGCGAGACGGGGACTGAAACTGGCTTTTACCTGGAGTTCCGAAGACCTCAAGTGGTTCAAAGCTGCCCCCCGCTATTATTTCCTCGGCGACGAAAAAAGCCTGCCGCCGCAAGGATATTTAAGCAGCGGGCAGAAGATGTGGTGGCTCATTACCATTGTTTCCGGGGTTATTTTCACCGTAACCGGGTTGGTCATGTGGTTTGCCAAGCTCTCAGCCTCACCGGATTTCCTGCAGGGGATAATCAACATCCATGACATCACCTTTATCACCACGGGGGCTATGTTTTTACTCCATATCTACCTCGGCGTCCTCCATCCCCTCATGGCCGGAGCCTGGGATGCTATGGCTCACGGTAAGATATCGACGGGGTATGCCAAAAAACATCACGGCAAGTGGTACGCGGAAATAACCAAGAGTAGTGAACCAAAGAGTGGAGATACTGAATCGCCGGAGGATTGATACCGGCTGACCTGACCTTGATAGGGGGGATTACGTTAAGCTATACTTATCGCGATTAAGGGAGCGGATGAGTCCCGGTGGGCTTCGCGGACTTCAAATCCGTTGGGGTCCTTC
>CAZEUJ010000039.1:0-14953 GCA_964514525.1 uncultured Dehalococcoidaceae bacterium | reverse complement strand
GGCACGCTGGTGAACATGATATTACAGAGGGGCTGGTAAATATAATGGAATATAAGCTTACATCAAAAAATTATAACGAAGCCCTGAAGCAGAATAAACTTTTAGGTCTGAAGTGTCGCATATGTAACGCAATTACCGTGCCTCCCTCGATGGTCTGCCGGCAATGCACCGGCATGGATATGGAAATCGTGGAGTTGAAGGGCAGCGGCAAAATAAAGACGTTCACCTCCGTTTTCGTCGCGGCGGAAGGGCGCGAGGGCGAAGTCCCCTATATCATCGTCATAGTAGAGCTTGATGGAGGCCCCTGGCTCATGGGCAACCTGGACGGCATCGATCCCAAGAAGGCATCGATGGGCCTTATCGGCAAAAGGGTGAAGATGGGGCATAAAGTCTTCCCCGGAGATAAATATTCGGCGGGCGAAGGTGCCCGACCCCTTTTCAGCCTGGAGAATTGAGTTTAAATGGCAGAAAAATATAACCGTCAAATAGAATTCGAGAACGTCCCCAATTTCCGTGATATCGGCGGCTACCGCACCCGCGATGGCCGTACCGTCGCCTGGCGCCGGCTTTTCCGCAGCGGCGAGCTGCGCAGCATGACCCGTAGCGACCTTGCCCGGCTTAGAGGAGAGCTAGGACTGGCCGCGGTAATCGACCTCCGCAGCGTTTTTGAAGTAAAACACCGCGGCATGGGACTTCTCGACGGGGCGGGATTTAGATATTATAACGTGTCTTTTATTCCTGACGGCGGCCGGCCTAATGCGGAATTGCCGCGATACGAGGGGTTTACCAGCATGGGAGAATTCTACGTAGACCTGATGCGGCAAAAGGGATTCGGCAAAAGGATTGTCGAAGCGCTGGAAATCATCGCCGAGCCGGAAAATCACCCGCTGGTCTTCCACTGCGCTGCCGGCAAAGACCGGACGGGTATCCTGGCGGCAGTCCTGCTGGATATACTGGATGTCGCCGACGAAGATATTGAAATGGACTATGCCCTGTCCGGCGACTATATCGAGGCGCTTATCAAACAGCTGAGAAGCGTAAAAGGCCCCGTGGATGATGTTATGAAGCTGCCGGACTTTTTCTGGACGGCGGCGCCGGAATCGATGGCAATGCTGTTAGCCGCGCTCCGCCGGGAAAACAGCTCGATAAAAGATTACCTCGCGGCGAACGGCGCGGCGGCTTCACTATTTAGCCGGCTCAGGACAGCGCTGCTCAGCTGGTAAAAATACATATCATTTTTGACATTCATTTTTCCTTGCCTTTGCCTATCTGTAGAAACTCCGCTTATTGCATCAAGCTACGTATCGCGGTAAAATGACATAAATGAAAAAAGTAAACGTTGAACTGGGAGATAGAAGCTATCAGGTATATGTCGGCGTGAGTCTGCTGGAACGCCTGGGACTCTGGCTGAAGGAAAAGGGCTATGCCGGCAAGGCGGTCATCGTCACCGATACCATCGTCAAAGGTCTGTACGCCAATGTTCTCAGAGAGAATCTGAATAAAGCCGGCTTTGAGGTCACGCTTCTGGAGGTACCGCCGGGGGAAAAGTATAAATCTCTTGAAACGGCCGCCGGACTTTACGATAAGCTGACGGATGCCTTCGCGGAAAGGATAACGCCGGTGCTGGCGCTGGGCGGTGGGGTCGTCGGCGACCTGGCCGGATTCGTGGCAGCTACCTACCTGAGGGGGTTGCCGTTGATACAGGTGCCGACCACTCTCCTGGCGCAGGTGGATAGCAGCATCGGCGGCAAGACGGCGGTAGACCACGGCCGGCTCAAGAACACCATCGGCGTTTTTTACCAACCGGTCATGGTCGTGGCCGACATCGATACCATGAAAACCCTTCCGAAAGACGAATTTGCTCACGGCCTGGCCGAGATAATCAAGAACGCCGCGGTCGGTGACCGGGACCTCTTTGCATTTCTCGAAAGTAATATTAAGAGAGCCAGAGAGCTAGATCCTGATGTTCTTGAGAACATGATATCTGAGGCCGCCGGGATTAAAGCGGAAATCGTCGCTAAAGATGAAAGAGAAGAGGGCCTGCGGGGCATATTGAACTACGGCCATACCGTCGGCCACGCCATCGAAGCGGTTTCCGGTTTCCGGTTAAAGCACGGCCAGGCGGTAGCCATCGGTATGATAGTGGCGGCCAGAATCTCCAGTCGGATGGGCATACTCGATGGCGGTGAGGTGGACAGGCTGGAGAAACTTATTATTGCCGCCGGACTGCCGGCGCAAATGCCCGGCCTCGATAAAAAGAAGGTTATGCAGGCGATGCAACACGATAAGAAGGTCCGGCGCGATAAAATCAGGTTCGTCCTTCTGAAATCCATCGGGGACGCTTTTATCAGCGATGAGGTCGCTCCCGCGCTGGTGGAGGAGGTGCTATTTGGCCGGGACTAGACCGCGAATATGCGCCGCCATCGTCGCTGGCGACCTACCCTCGATAAAAAAAGTCGAGCCGATGGTCGATTTATTTGAGGTGCGCGTCGACCTTATCGGCAGGGGCTGGCGGGAGGTTGCCGGGCGTTTGAAAAAGCCCTGGATAGCCTGCAACCGGAGGGTGGAGGAAGGGGGAAAATGGGGAGGGAGCGAGTCTCAAAGAATCAATGAGCTTCTCAGCGCTCTTGAACTTGGCGCCGGTATTATCGATATTGAGCTCGGCACGCCGGGCGTTGAGAAAGTCATTAAAAAAATCAAAGGCCGGGCGGAATGCCTGCTTTCGTACCATGATATTAAAGGGACGCCAGCCTCAAAAAAGATGAAAGAGATGGTGGAACGTCAAATAAGTGCCGGTGCCGATATCTGCAAGGTGGTCGTTACCGCGCACAGCCTGGCGGATAATCTGGCTGTTTTACAACTCATTAAAGAATTTCCTCAGACAAAGATAATCGCGTTCGCCATGGGGGCAGCAGGGAAAATATCACGGGTGCTCTGCCCGCTGGTTGGCGGCTATTTTACTTACGCCTCTATCGAAGCTGGCAGGGAATCGGCGGAGGGGCAAATTACCGTTAAGGACTTGAGGAAAATTTACAGGATGCTGGAGAGTTGAGCTATGTTGACGGATAAGCAGGATGCCTTCGGGCATGAGATGTACGATTTCTTTAAAGAAGTGGAAACACGTCACGGAATCAGGGAAATCGTTGAACGAGACGATGGATATATCGAGGCCACAGGTGGGCCGGCGGCATATTTCAATGAATATAAGAAATGGCCGGCGCATCAACGAAAGGCGATGAGATATGCCCGGGGCAGAATTCTGGATATCGGTTGCGGCGCGGGCAGGTGTTCGCTTTATCTGCAGGGAAAAGGCCTGGACGTAATGGGCATTGATAACTCGTCTCTGGCAATCGAGGTCTGCAGGCTGAGGGGACTGAAGAGAACATCGTTAACGCCCATAAATCAAATCGGCCCCAGGCTGGGAACATTTGACACGGTCCTGATGATGGGCAATAACTTCGGTCTCTTCGGTAGTTTTAAAGGCGCTAAACGGCTGCTTGAAAAACTCAGTAAGATAACCTCGGAAAAAGGCAGGATAATTGCTGAGACCGTTGATGTTTATAAGACGGAAAATCCCGACCATCTGACTTATCATGAGTTGAACCGGAAAATGGGCAGAATGGCGGGGCAGATAAGAATAAGGGTAAGGTATAGAAAATATATTAGTCCTTACTTCGATTATCTGATGGTCTCGAAAGACGAAATAGAGAACATCCTCGATGGGACGGATTGGCAAATAAACAAATTCGTTGATTCCAAAGGCCCGGTATATATCGCTATCATAGAAAAAAGGAAAAGATAAAAACATGATTTCCGGTAAAACTCAAATCTGTGCGTTAATCGGTGACCCCATCGAACATACTATGTCACCAGCGATGCACAACGCCGCCTTTAAAAAGATGGGACTGGACTATATCTATATCGCGTTCCAGATAAAACCCGAGCAGTTGCCGCAGGCGGTGGCTGGTCTGCGGGCTTTGAACGTCAGGGGCTTTAACGTCACTATCCCCCATAAAGTGTCGGTTATCCCCTTGCTGGATAGCCTCGATCCCCTGGCGGTGAGAATCGGCGCGGTTAATACCGTGGTGAATGACGGCGGTCATTTAAAGGGTTATAATACCGATGCCCAAGGCTTTCTCCGGGCGCTAGCCGGACGCAGGATTGCGCCGCGCGATAAACACATCGTTGTGCTGGGGGCTGGCGGCGCTTCCCGGGCTATCAGCTATGTCCTCGCCGCAGAAGGGGCTAACCTTACCGTTCTCAACCGTAAGCAGGAGTTGGACTGGGCAGAAGATATTGCCAGGTTAATTCAAAAAGACTTCAGTAAGGACGTAAAGGTAGGCGAGCTTAGTTCTCCGCTTTTATCTTCGGCGTTAGTGAAGGCAGATGTTTTAGTTAATGCCACCAGCGTGGGCATGAGCCCCGCCAGCGATAAAAGCCCCGTCCCGGCGGAGCTGCTAAAACGCCGCCTTATCGTTTTCGATATCGTCTATAATCCCATCATGACTAAACTGCTGAAGGAAGCGAAGGCCGCCGGAGCTAAAGTAATCAGTGGCATTGATATGCTCGCCTGGCAGGGCGCGCTGGCTTTTGAGAAATGGACGGGAAAGCCTGCCCCGCTCGATCTCATGCAGAAGGAAGCCGTTAAAATGCTGGAGATCCATGAAGACTAACATAGCCCTGATTGGCTTTATGGGGACGGGAAAAACGGTGGTCGGGAAGCTGCTGGCTCAAAAGCTGGACAAGGATTTTATCGAGCTGGATACCCTGATTGAGAAAAAAGCGGGCAAATCTATCCCCGAGATTTTCCGGCAGGACGGCGAGATACAGTTCCGGGAGTTTGAAATCGCGGTTACCCGGGAGGTCGACGGTAAAAAAAATGTCGTTATCGCTTGCGGCGGCGGCATCGTCCTGAATACAATAAACATCGACCGGCTCAGGCAGGAATGTATTATCGTTTGCCTGACGGCTTCGCCTTCGACTATTTTAAAGCGGACGTCGGCCGATAAAGATGGAAGGCCGCTGCTGGCCGTGGCCGACCGCCTGCGGCAGATTAAGGAGCTTTTAAAATTCCGCCAGCCCTTTTACGAGAGGGCGGCGGATATCATCGTGAATACCTCCCGGCTTAAGGTCGAAGGGGTAGTCGAACGCATTATCGGGATGTTGCACGAGCATGAAAGTAACCGTTCATAAAAGTGAAGCCAAGGGGAAAGTGAGCGTTCCTTCTTCCAAGAGCCTGACCATCCGGGCGCTGATGTGCGCCGCCCTGAGCAAGGGGACGAGCGAAATTTTGCACCCGCTGGTGAGCGAGGACGCCGATACCGCCGCCGCGGTGCTCAGACAGAGCAGCGTCACGATAAAGAAAGAAGAGGGTTTGTGGCGGGTCACCGGAGGGAATCTCCAGGCATCTTCTCGTGCCCTCTTCTGCGGCGAGTCGGCCACCACCCTCAGGTTTATGATGGCCGTCTGCACGCTTGTCCCCGGCCGGCATCGACTGATCGGCGGCCCCTCCCTCTCTCAAAGACCGGTCGGACCGCTGGTTGACGCGCTGAAAAAACTGGGCATCAACGCCATCACGGAAGGTAAGGACGCGCCGCCCGTGACCATCGAGGGCGGCGCTCTTAAGGGAAATGCGACAGAGCTGCCGGGGGATATCAGTTCGCAGTTTATCTCGGCTTTGCTTTTGATCGCCCCCTTTACCCCGCAAGAAATGACCATCCGGCTGACCTCCCCCCTGGTCTCGAAGCCTTATGTGGAGATGACTCTCTGGTGCCTCAAACAGTTCGGCATTAATGTAGATGTTTATCCTGATAGGTTTGTTGTCCGCCGGCAGATATATCGGCCAGCCAGATTGGAGGTAGAGGGCGACTGGTCTTCGGCTTCTTATTTTCTGGCGCTGGGCGCCGCTGTCGGGGGGATAGAGGCGGTGAACCTGAACGCGGCCAGCCTTCAGGGCGACCGCGTTATCCTCGATTTCCTGCGCGATATGGGCGCTGTCGTTAAAATCGCCGGCAACTCCGTTACCGTTTCCCGGGGCGACTTGCGGGGGATACGCGCCGACCTTTCCGACTGCATCGATCTGCTACCAACCGTGGCCGTGCTGGCAGCTATAGCTGAAGGCAAAAGTGAGTTCACCGGTATCAGCCGCGCCCGTATCAAGGAGTCGGACCGGGTGACGGCGGTCAAGAACAATTTGCAGAAAATGGGCGTTAGCGTCGCTGAGAATAATGACCTACTTGTTATCACCGGCATGGCTGATACCACTCGTAAACCTGTAGTTGTCGATAGTTACGGCGACCACCGCATTGCCATGGCTTTCGGCGTGCTCGGCGCGGCCATCGGGGGCGTCACCATTACCGGCGCGGAGAGCGTTGCCAAAACATTCCCGACCTTCTGGGATATGTTGAAAAAGGTCGGGGTCAGGATGGAGACACATGCAAAATAGTCTGGGTAAATTTTTTACCATCATCAGCTTCGGCGAAAGCCACGGAAGGTGTATCGGCGTCGTCGTTGACGGCTGCCCCGCCGGCCTGCCCCTCGCTCTGGCGGATATCCAGCGCGAAGTGGACCGGCGCAAGCCCGGCGGGAGCCCGGCATCGACAGCCCGGCGGGAGAAAGATAAGGTGGAGATTTTATCCGGCGTCCTCGATGGTTTCACCACCGGCGCACCCATCTGCCTGCTGATAAGGAACGAGGACGTTGACGACACCGACTATGAGAAAATCCGTTTCAAACTGCGCCCGGGTCACGCCGACTACACCGCTTTTGTCAAATACGGCGGCTTTAACGACTGGCGGGGCGGGGGCAGGTTTTCCGGTCGGATGACCGCCGGCTTTGTCATGGCGGGGGCTATCGCTAAAAAGTTGTTAAACTTGATTGGCATGGAAATCGTCGCCCATACGGTGGCTATCGGCAGTATCACGGCCCAACCTGTTGATTATGGAAAAATAAAGAATAAAACAATGAAAGATCCGCTCTTCTGCGCCGACCCCAGAGCTTCAAGAGAAATGGCAGACTTAATTGCCATAGCGAAAGATGCCGGCGATAGCCTCGGTGGCATTATCGAGGGCATCGCCCTTAATGTGCCGGTAGGCCTGGGCGAGCCGCTCTTTGATAACCTCGATGGGGACCTGGCTAAAGCCCTGTTCGCCATCCCGGCGGTCAAGGGCGTTGAGTTCGGCGCCGGTTTCGCCGCCGCCCGCATGAAAGGCTCGGAAAACAACGACCCGTTTGTAATTAAAAATGGTAAGATAATCACGACTACCAATAACGCCGGCGGCGTACTCGGCGGCATTTCTTCCGGCATGCCCCTGGTGGTCAGGGTGGCGGTCAAGCCCGCCGCCTCCATCACCATAGAACAAAAAACCGTAGATATCCAAAAAATGAAGAGCGCCAGTATCAGGGTGGGCGGACGCCACGATGTCTGCATCGTCCCCCGGGCGGTGCCGGTGGTCGAAGCCATGATGGCGGTCACCCTCGCCGATTTCGCCCTGAGGGCCGGCCTGATTCCGGGGGTGATCAAATGAAACTTGACGAATTGCGTAAAAAGATTGATGCCATAGATGCGCGCATTGTTGAACTCATCGCCGAGCGGCAGACCATTTCTAAAGAAATCGGCAAAGGTAAGAAGAAGACCAGCCGTCTTATCGAGGACAGAGAACGGGAACTCAGGGTTCTGAAAAACGTGCGCAGCCTGGCCCGCGCTCAAAAGATAAGTCCGGGCGATATCGAGAATATCTACCGGCAGATAATCAGCGCCAGTAAGAAGATTCAGGGCGTCGCCGTGGCTTTCCAGGGCGAGCCGGGCGCTTATTCGGAGGAAGCCGCCATCAGGTTCTTCGGGAAATCGACTAAAGGCGTGCCTTATGAGAACCTCGACCAGGTCTTCGAGGCGGTGGAGGTTGGCGAAGTGCCTTTCGCCTTGGTCCCCGTGGAGAACTCGCTGGAGGGGAGTATCACCAGGGCTTACGACCTTTTACTGGACTCGCCAGTCATGGTCTGCGGCGAGACGGAGCTGCGCATCAGCCACTGCTTGATTGCCATGGAAGGCGCCGGACTCGACACCATCAAATTCGTCTATTCCCACCCCCAGGCTCTGGGGCAGAGTCGCAATTTCTTGAAAAAGTTAAACGCGGAGATTGTCCCCGCCTCGGATACCGCCGGCAGCGTAAGAATGATCAAGGAGCAGGGCCGCCTGGACTACGCCGCCGTGGCCAGCGCCAGGGCTGCCGAGCTTTACGGCATGAAGATAATCGCCCGGGAAATCGAAGACAACCCGCATAATTTCACCCGGTTTTTCGTCCTGTCTAAAGAGGACTCACCGCCCACCGGCAACGACAAGACCTCTATCGTCTTTTCCCTCAAGCACAAGCCGGGCGCGCTTTACGACTGTCTGGGAGAGTTCGCCAGGCGGAAGGTGAACCTGACCAAGCTGGAGAGCCGCCCCACCCGCCACCAGCCCTGGGAATACAACTTTTACATGGACTTCTCCGGCCACCGCGAGGAGAAAGAAGTGGGGGAGGCTTTAAAGGCGTTGGAGGAGCACGCCGTCTTCGTGAAAATCCTTGGTTCCTACCCGAAGGCGAGATAAAAAGGGGAAGCCTTTGAAGCTGGTATATGAAGACGAATATGGTGCCTATTCAGGCGTCCGCCCTGATTTCCTGAAAAGGTTCGTCCCTGTAGAAATAAATCCCAACTTCGAGGTTTATGATTCAAAGGATGGGAGCAACCGGTTTATTGCCTCTAAATCCTCACGTGTTCTATATGATGAAGACTTAGCGGCCGGAAGATTCGGCATGGATTTCTTCCGGGCCAAACCGACGTTAACGGAAGCCCTGGAATATGGCGCGGAACTTCCCCATGGATACAGATGGAATGTAACGATTGCTTTTGCCGCTCAAAACAAAGAAGAATACAATAAAAAGGCCGCGGTTTGGGATAGTTACAATTCCTTCATATGGGGCACGAAGCCGCAAACGGTGTGGGTAGCTCCGCACTCGGGAAGCGTTCACCTCGTGCCGGATGAGATATTATATGAGCCCAAAAGGTGGATGGATAATTTTACCGCCGGTGTTGCTGCTTTATGCGCTTATCAAGATAGTAGTAAACCTGAAAAGAGAAATGTGGTTTATATCCATCGCACCAATACCTTTGGGGCGGTGCTTAACCTGGGAAGCCTGGGTATACTGGATGAAGAAAAGCTAAATGTTGTTGCGGAAAAGGCCGAACGAAAATATCATAAAAAAGTCCAGGTTCTGGCTGATGAATTTGTCGACGATTTTAAACAGATGAAGAGCCGGTTGTTTAAACATATTTTAAATCGACAAGGCACACTAAATCCTGAACACCTAATCAGCGTTTTGAATGATCACAGCGCCACGATAAGACTGATGACCCGAGGGTTAAAATTCTACGGACAGAAGATAAATGAATATACCCCGGAAGAGTTTGAAAAAGCTCTGGTCAACCTCGGGAAAATCGATATGCAGGTAACAAATACCCTGCTTTTACCGATGATAAAGTCCGGCAGATATTTAAAATTGCCGGAAAAGATAGAAAAAAGAATGCTTTCTTCGGCGTTTGGCGTAGAATGTGCCAGTCTGTATGTGGCTAGAGACCCTGAACTGGTTGCGGATATAATTCTGTACGTTAAAAACAGACTTTTCGGCTAATATTCAAAATTTAAAACTCACCAATAATTATTGCCCTGTAACCTTTCTTTGTCTTTTTACCACTATATAGTATAACGTATGATAACGGGTGCTTTTGTGGAAGAAAAACCGGATACCGAACTGGTGGCGTTAGCGCGCCAGGGCGATAAAGATGCCTTCGGGGCACTGGCACAGCGGTATCAAACAATAATGCAAAGGTTCGCGGTGCGGTTGGCCACGGAGGGGGAAAGCGCTCTTGACCTGACGCAGGAAGCCATACTCCAGGCATATCTCTCCCTCGATAGCTTGCGTAATCCCGCGCGGTTCAAGAGCTGGCTCTACGGCATAATGTTGAACGTCTATAGGAGCCGTTTACGCGACCGGAGGATAGCCTTTTTCTCCTTAGAAGCGATCATGCACGGTCTGCAGTTTTTCCCCGCCCCTTTTTCCACCCCGGTCTCAACGCCGGAAAAGCTTGCCGAAGAACAGGAGCAGTATCAAACCGTCCTGAACGCGGTGAATAAACTCCATCCCGCAGATAGAGATATTCTTCTACTATTTTATTACGCTCAATTGAGTTTACCGGAAATTGTTACGATCCTGAATATCCCGGCAGGAACCGTTAAAGTACGCCTGTATCGCGCCCGCCAGCGACTTAAAGCGGTGCTGGAGGAGCATTACCCGGAAATTATTCCGCAGGAAAAAAGGAGGAAAAAAATGATCAGGGTTACTATCGCCGATGTGACTAAAGTGGAACAAAAGGAAGGCCAGGAACTGCCAATAACACCTTATTCTATAACCCCTTATGTTATCGTGCTTTATGACGAAGCAGGTAGGCGCCTACTGCCGATATGGGTAGGCCCCTTCGAGGGAGAGTCTATTGCCACGGGACTAAGCGATTTTGCCTTTCCGCGGCCGTTAACGCACCGTTTTTACTCCAGCCTTCTTCAGGGCATCAATGCCCGGGTGGAAGAGGTGAGTGTCGTGGCGTTGAAAAAAGACACGTTCTACGCGCTTGTTAAAATGCGTTGCGGTAAAAAGACCAGCGAGGTTGATGCACGCCCGAGTGATGCCATCGCCCTCGCCGTCCTCAATGATGTTCCTATCTTCGTTGCTGAAGATGTACTCGAAGCCACCGGGGTAAAAATCCCTGAGACCATCAAAGGTTCACCGAACCGCAAGGGAGTGGAAAAAATCATCAAGGGATTAAAAGAATGGCAGCGTCAAAATCAAGCCCGGATGAATCAAATGTTGAAAGAATACCATGAGAGGTCTCAAGAAGATGTTGCCAGAGCTAACGAGGCGTTCATAGCCGCCCTTTTCTCTAAGTAGAAGGCCGCGCGCAGGCCTTATGAGTTCTATTTTTTAACTTCGTACGACCCGAAGATAAATTCCAGGTCGGTCTGTAGGGCGGCCAGCTTTTCCGCCGGAAAAAGCTTTTCGTCCACGTCGATCATCAGCTTCGTTTCGCCCCTGGCCGAGCCCACCATGTGCACGCGCAGGCTCTCTTTATCATTTGTCTTAAATGTCATCGTCATGCGTGAAATGAAATCAGCCGATTCGTCCGGCAGGGTAAATGTCTCCAGTTTGTTCTCGCCCAGCGTGGCGCCCTGCTTCAGGATAAAGTCCTTTAGCTCCCCGTTAAGCAGCTCGGGATTTACCTCTTTGTAGGTCTTTCTAATCTGCATCATCGCTTTACCTCCCTATCCTGCCAACATGATAAGTCTTAGAGGGCTTTATTTCAAGTTGGTGATTGCAGGAATACAATTCGATTCTCTGTCCGCCTCACCCCCTGTGTCCCCCCTCTCCTTCGAAGGAGAGGGGGAAGAAAAGAAAGAGGGGCTTGCGCCCATCTTAAACGCTCCAAATCGATAATGACCAGGGGAGTTCAGGGGAGAGGGGGTGAAGCCCCCTCTCTTAAAAAAATCCCTTTCCTTTCAATAATACCCAAGGGAAGGGTGAGGGGGTTAGGTTACAAGCCTACTACATCTCTCTGTTCAGTCCGGCCAAGAACTCGGCATTGGTCTTGGTCTTGCGCATGCGGTCGAGCACGCGTTCCGTCCCCTCGGTGAAGTTGTTCTGGTCGGAGGCGATGATGCTTACCATGCGCCGCAGCAGCCATACCTGCTTCGTGACGTCCTCGCCCAGTAAGAGCTCCTCGCGCCGGGTGCCACTGCGCTGGATATCCATCGCGGGGAAGATGCGCCGCTCGGAAAGCCGTCTATCTAGGTGGAGCTCCATATTGCCTGTCCCCTTGAACTCCTCGTAAATGAGGTCGTCCATGCGACTGCCCGTATCTATCAGGCAGGTGGCGATGATGGTCAGGCTGCCGCCCTCGGCGGTATTGCGGGCAGCCCCGAAGAAACGCTTGGCCGGGTGCAGGGCGGCGGGGTCGATACCGCCGGAAAGCGTGCGTCCGCTGGAAGGCATGGCCAGGTTGTAGGCGCGGGTCAGGCGGGTCACGCCGTCCAGCAGGATGACTACGTCCTTGCCGCACTCCACGATGCGTTTGGCCCTTTCCAGTCCCAACTCCGCCACGCGCGTCTGATTCTCCACCATCTCATCGAAGGTGGCGGCGATGACCTCGCCCTTGACCGAGCGTTTCATATCGGTCACCTCTTCCGGACGCTCGCCGATAAGGCAGACCATAAGGTGAATATCTTCATAGGTGGTAGAGATAGCATTGGCGATGGCTTTAAGCAGTAGCGTTTTACCGGCCTTGGGCGGCGAGACGATCAGGCCGCGCTGTCCCCGCCCGATAGGTGCGATGAGGTTGATGAGCCGGGTGGAGAGGTCGGACGGGGAGTGCTCAAGGTTGATCAGGCGGTCGGGGAAGGTGGGCGTCAGCGACTGGAATGGCTGCCGGTTCTTGATTACCTCGGGATCGAGTCCGTTGATGGCGACCACCTGTAAAAGGCTGTAGTATTTTTCGTTGCTTTTAGGCGGGCGGCCCTGTCCAGTGACTAGGTCGCCGTTACGCAGGCTGAAGCGGCGTATCTGTGACGGCGAGATATAGACGTCCGTCTGGCTGGGCAGCAGCGTCTCCTGCCGCAGGAAGCCGTAGCCGTCGGCCATGATTTCCAGGACGCCGCTGCAAAAGATATTGCCCTGTTCCCCGGTATGTGTTTCCAGCAGGCGCATAATGATATCATGCTTTTTTAACGTCGCCGGGGTGGCGATGCCTTTTTCTTTGGCCATCTCTACCAGCTCTTCTTTAGTCTTGGTTTCGAGTTCTGCGATGGTCATGATCGCGGTAGCGCCGGTGCCCGTGCTTGTACCGGCAGGGCTGGTCGGATTAGGATTCGGGCTTGGACTAGTATTCGTGTTGTTGTTTGTGTTGTTCATGTTCATGGTTCCACCTCACTCTGGTCCCATCTCCCCGGGGGGAAGGGGGTATTTTTCTTTAAGTCCTTTCTTCGTTGTTATTTTTTAGCCACGCTTTTCCAATCGGCCAGAAAGCGTTTGATGCCGATATCGGTCAAGGGGTGCTGTATCATCTGCATCAGCACAGCGTAAGGCACAGTGGCGATGTCCGCCCCCGCCAGGGCGGCGTTGGTGACGTGCACGGGATGGCGGATGCTGGCGGCGATTACCTGGGCGTCCAGCTCCGGGTAGTTCCCCAGTATCGTTAACGTGTCTTCCACCACCTGCATCCCGTCCTGCCCGATGTCATCCAGCCTGCCGACGAAGATGCTGACGTAGGCGGCCCCGGCCAGCGCCCCGAGCAGCGCCTGGTTCGGTGAAAAACACAGGGTCATGTTGACCTCGATGCCTTCCTCGCTGAGTACCGTGGTCGCTTTAAGCCCTTCGGCGGTAATCGGTATCTTGATATTCACGTTGGGCGCCCAGGCGGCTTTGACCCGTGCCTCTTTTATCATGGCATCGGCGTCCTCGGCGAGCACCTCCACGGACACTGGCCCGTCGATGATTTCACATATTTTTTTGGTCACGCTCTCGTAGTCGGCGGTGGCTTCTTTAGATAAAAGCGAGGGGTTGGTGGTCACGCCGCTGATGATGCCCAGCCTGGCGGCTTGTTTTATCTGGTCGATATTGGCGGTATCAAGGAATATCTGCATATCGTCCTCCTCAATCGGCTGCCAGCGGCAGCGGGGGCTGGGCTCCTTCAAGCAAAACATCTTTGGCCGCGCCGACGAAGTCCCGGAAGAGGGGGTGGGGTCGACCGGGCCGGGAGAGAAATTCCGGGTGGAACTGGCAGCCGAGCATCCAGGGGTGGTCAGCCAGCTCACATATCTCGACGAGCTTATCATCGGGAGAGACGCCGCTGAAGATCATGCCGGCTTTACCGAGCTGCTCCCGGTAAAGGTTATTGAACTCCAGGCGGTGGCGGTGTCTTTCCTGGACGAGGGGCTGCCCGTAGGCTATGGCGGCGCGTGTATTTTCTACCAGCTTGCACGGGTAGTTACCCAGGCGCATGTTGCCGCCCTTGGTCTGTAGGCTTTTTTGTTCGAGCATGTAATCGATGACGGGATAGCTGGTGTCCGGGTTGAACTCGGTGGAGTTCGGCTCATTGGAGTTAAATACGTGCCTGGTGAACTCAATGGACATGACCTGCATCCCCAGGCAAAGGCCGAAATAGGGTATTTTGTTTTCGCGCGCGTACCGGGCCGCTTTTATCATGCCTTCGATACCGCGGATGCCGAAGCCGCCCGGGACGATGATACCCTGGGCGTTACGCAATTGATTTCCGATTTCGACTTTATCGAACTCCTCGGACTGGACCCAGAACAGGTTGAGGGACCTGTCGTTGTGTAGAGCGGCGTGGTATAGAGCTTCGCGGACGGAGTAATAGGCGTCGTTGAGCTCGACGTATTTGCCGACCAGGGCGATATTGACCGGCTCATGTGGGGTCTTGATGCGTTCCACGAGCGCCCGCCAGTCATTGAGGTCGGCGCCGCGCGACGTTATGCCCAGCCTTTCGACGATGAGCTGTCCCAGTCCTGTTTCTTCGAGGATGAGCGGTATTTCGTATATCGATTTCACGGTGGGCAGCGGAATCACAGCCTGTTTCTCCACGTCGCAGAACAGGGATATCTTGTCCCGGAGGTTTTCCGCGATGGGGTAATCGCTGCGGCAGATAATGACGTCCGGCTGGATACCGATACGCCGTAGTTCGTTAACGCTGTGCTGCGTGGGCTTCGTCTTGAGTTCGCCGGTCGATTGCAGGTACGGGAGAAACGTTACGTGGACATAAAATACATTGTTCTTGCCGACGTCGTTCCGCATCTGTCGGATGGCTTCGAGGAAGGGCTGCCCTTCGATGTCACCGACCGTGCCGCCCACCT
>CAZEUJ010000038.1:0-15199 GCA_964514525.1 uncultured Dehalococcoidaceae bacterium | reverse complement strand
CCGGCGCTCATGTGCCAGCACCTCATCGCGTACTATATCCTCCCCGAAAAGTGCGAGCGCTCCTGCGACGCCTGCGTGGGGAGTTGCACCGTAGAAGCTATCAGCCCCAATAAAAAGAGAATCAAGGTGATAGACCAGGAGAAATGCGTTAAATGCGGCACCTGCCTGAAATCATGTCCGCCCCAATATAACGCCATTGTAAAGCTATCGCCACCGGGCGAGGTACCCGCCAAATGAAAACGGTAATATTGACCATCGACAGCAAAAAAATTAAAGCCAAAGTCGGCGAAAAGCTTCTGTGGGCGGCGCTGGAGAACGGCATCTATATTCCCAACCTGTGCGCGATTAAAGACAAGCCAGAGCCAAACGCCTCGTGCCGGCTCTGCTGGGTGGAGGTAGCAGGTAAAGAAAAGCCGGTGACCGCCTGCACGGAAGAGGTCAGCGATGGTATGATGGTGAACACCCGGGGGGTAAAAGCTCTAGGGCTGGCAAAAGCCGGGTTCGAACTGTTGATGGCAACACATACGCTGGACTGCGCCCACTGCAACGCTAACGGCGTTTGCGAACTACAGAAAATAGCCAAAGTGCTGGGGTGCAGTCTGAAGCCCAAACGCCTGCGTCTCATCTTGAGGAACCTGCCGATAGACGATAGCAATCCGCTTTTTACTTACGACCCCAACAAGTGTATCCTGTGCGGGCGGTGCGTGTGGGAGTGTAAAAAGCACAAAGGAAAAGTCATACTGGGATTCGCCCACCGGGGCTTTGAGAGAAGGCTAACGACCTTTGGAGATGAGGCGATAGGAAAAGACAGGTGTCTGGACTGCGCCGAATGCGTCCGGGTGTGCCCGAGTGGGGCGCTAGCGTTTAAAAAGGAAAAGGTTATAACCTCACCCCCTTAATCCCCCTCTCCTTACGAGGCAGGGTGAAGGAGAGGGGGAAAGATTTTCGAGAGGGGGCGTAGCCCCCTCTCGCTATGCACTCCCTATTGGAGAGGAGTCAAAGACTAAGGGATAAGCGATGAATGATATAAAGGCGGCGGGTGGGAAAAGATGATATCCGAAGGGGCGATAGAAGAAGAAATTTACTAGCGATAGCGGGGGGATTTGGGGCGGGGAGAAGGCGAACGTTTCTGGCCGGGGCGCCGTTCATTGCGGAAATCCGGAGCTATTATTCCAAACGTTACACTGATATTACGGTCGACCAGCCGCGAACTAATTGAAGGGTCGACTTTTTCCATAATTTCGTCGAGAGACAGGCGGGTGGTGATAACGGTGGGGAGGCGGCTGTTATATCGGTAGTTAATAAGTTGGTAAAGTTTCTCTTTGACCCAAGGATTGGTAGACTGCTCACCGAAATCATCGAGGACGAGCAGCGGGGCGGTTTTAACGCTCTCAAAAAGCTGGTCGTAAGATACCTTGCTTTCCGGACTGAAAGTGGAGCGGAGGTGGTCGAGAAAATCCGGGACGACCACAAAAAGGGCGGGCTTACCAATTTCATAGCGGTGGTTAACGATAGCGGCGGCCAGGTGGGTCTTGCCGCAGCCGGTCTCACCCATAAAGACCAGCCAGCCTTCAGGATTTTTAGCAAAATCAAAAGCCAAACGATAGGCGGCATCCATATTATCCTGCTGCTCTACAGATAAATCATTGCGGCGCTTGTAGTTGATAAAGGTCATGTTTTTCTGGAGCTCGAACTCCGGCGTCCAGCTATATACGGACGTTGGCGACTCTTCCTCAAGGACATAAACCTGGCCGAGACGAGGATCGGTCAAGCGGGTGCGCAGCCGGTCATCCAACTGTTCCAGAGGCGTGATGGTGACAACGACCGTAGGCAGCTCGCTGTTAAAGCGTGAAGTTAAAAGCTGGTCGAGCTTCTCTTTTGCCCAGGGCGTAGCGGACTGCACTCCCAGATCATCCAGGACAAGAAGAGGGGCGGTCTTAACCTGTTCAAAGAACTCATCGTAAGGCATCTCACTATCGGCACCAAAAGACGCCCGAATGCGGTCGAGGAGGTCGGGGACGGTAATATAGAAAGCCGGGTAGCCCTGGCGGATACGCTCATTAACGATAGCGGCGGCTAAATGCGTCTTGCCGGAGCCACTCGGCCCGCTAAAGACCAGCCAGCCCTTCGGGTCTGCGGCGAAAGCCTTGGCCGCCTGATAGGCGCGGCTAAACTGCTCCTGGGCGCGGCGATTACCGCTCCTGCCTTCCGGCATGAAATTATCGAAAGTGAAGCGGGCCAGCGAACCGAGATTGCTATACAGTTGAAGTCGCGCCTGTAACTCTTTATCCTGCTCGTTTTTAACGCAGCGGCAGGGCACCACGCGGCTGTAGTCCGGCTGTCCCGACGGAAGTCGAGGATGAACGACACGGGCACCTTTACAGATAGGGCAGTCCGAGCCTTTTGCCGGCTCTTCATCAGCGGCGGACCATGTGTCCGTATTTTCCCTTGAAGTATTTGTCCGGCCCTGTCTCTTTAGTATCTCGCTGATATGTTCCATCACCGCGGCCTTCTACCGACCAGTTTTCTAAAATTTTATTGATGTACTTGATATTTCTCTTGTTATGTAAAACCGCCTCTTTAATAGCGTCCCGTATCCAGTCCGGCGGATAATTCTTTTCCGCGTCACGAAGCTCATCGGCAATCATAGGGGTCAACATACCGATATTCTGCTCGTAAAGGGTAAAGATATCCGGCAGTTCCTCGGTGGGGACGGGAATACCGGGGGACACTTTGAGTCCCGGCAGCTTGATTTCACCGGTCTCTATTTTCGCGACAGCCTGGCGGCCGGGGTCATCATTTAAAAAAAATATTTCTTCTGAAGCGCTATCGCCAGCCACCGACAGACTCAGTAACGTACCCCTGGCGACCGCCGATTTCAAGGCATCACGAAGCGCCTCCTCAGAGCCCTGGAGACTCTGCATCAGGGCGACGTTCGTCAAAAGCTCCCCAAATGCGACATAGCGCGGATAGCCCTTCTTGCGATAAAGCGCCGCTATAACGTGGAGTGTCGTTTTCAACTCGGCCATATCGGTGATATCGGCCAGCAGGCCGCTGAAGAACACGTTGGGTACGGGGGTAAACTCCGCCCGGCCGGAAGGAAAACCTGCGAACTGTTTCATAGCAGCGGCAACTCCGCGGTACCGATACTCTCGAACCGGGCAAGGTTCTGACGGAAACGCATTTTAACACGGCCGGTGGGACCGTTGCGGTGCTTGGCGATAATGACATCGGCTTCTTCACGCGGGTACTCCCGGTCAGGGTGGGCGGCAATCCATTCCTCTTCGCTCTTGAAATAGTATTCATCCCGGTAGATAAAGATGACGACATCCGCATCCTGCTCGATGCTGCCGGACTCACGGAGGTCGGAAAGCTGCGGCTCGTGGGAAGCACGCCATTCCACAGCGCGGGAAAGCTGGGAAACAGCCAGAACCGGACAATTAATTTCACGCGCCAGCGCCTTGAGCGCCCGGGAGATATAGCTGATTTCCTGCACACGGTTTTCACCGCGGCCGGCGCTTTCTCCCGGCATCAACTGAAGATAGTCGAGGATAATCATATCGATGCCACGCTCGTAGTTGAGACGGAGGGCCTTGCTGCGCATCTCCGCCATGCGAATCATCGGGGTATCATCGATATAAATGGGGGCTTCCGAAAGTACACCGGTAGCCTCCATGACGCGACGCTCTTCGTCCTCGGTCTTGTGCTCGCCGAACCGGATGCGCCGGGAATTTACGCCCGACTCGCTGGAGACCAGGCGCGTCACCAGGGCGTCCCGGCCCATTTCCAGGCTGAACAGGGCGATGCAGGCACGGCGTTCGACGGCGGCGTTACGGACGATATTCAAAGCCAGGCTGGTCTTGCCCATGCTGGGTCGGCCGGCGATAATAATGAGATCGGAACGCTGGAATCCTAAGAGGTATTCGTCCAGGCCGGCGAAGCCGGAGAGAACAAAAGGCAAACGCTCGGGCTGCGCCCCGGCAGTAGACGGCGCAACCTCAAAATATTTATCCAGCACCTGGCGGATGTGGGTAAGGTCTCCGGAGCCCTGGCTGCGGCGCAGCTTAAATAAAATACTCTCCGCGTTCGCCAGGCTCTCCTCGACATCGGGTCTTGCCTCATAGCCGATAGCGGTAATACGCCCGCCGGCGATAATCATCTGGCGCATGACCGAAAGCCGATAGACGATCCGGGCATAGTGAGCAATATCCAGGGAGGTGGGGACAATAGATATCAGGTAGCTGAGCCGGGCGGCCCCGCCGCAGGCTTCCAGTCGGCCCTGGCGGGAGAGCTCCTGCGCCAGTGTCACCTGGTTGATAGCCTCGTCACGCTGGTAAAGCGCCATACAGCCGGCGAAAAGCTGCTGGTTCTGCTCGAAGTAGAAATCCGACGGCTGGAGGAAATCGGCAATCTGGAAGATAGACGAGCCATCAATCAGCAGCGAGCCGATGACCGCTTCTTCGGCGTCATTATCGTTGGGCGGCAACCTGACGTCATTCACCCGATTAAGTCTCCTTCTTTTCCTCTATTGTTTCGGTCTTTTTAACTTTAGCGCGGGGCTTCTTTTCTTTTTTCTCTTCCGCGGCGGGTTTTTCTTCAGTTATTGGTTTCTCTTCTTTAGCAACTTTGGGCACTTTAGCCTTCTTTTCTTTCGCGGGTTTTTCTTCCTCTACCGCTTCGGCCGTTTCCGCTTTTTCTGATTTGGGCGGCTTTTCTTTCTTTTCCTTTTTCTCCTTTTTCTCGGCTTTTTCCGCCTTAGCTTCGGCCTTTTCCTCTTTTTTCTCCGGTTTTTCCTCAACCGCTTCTTCCGAAACGACATTGACCTTGATAACCGCCGCGATTTCATGGGCAAACCTGACGGTGACGTCATGAGCGCCGGCCTGTTTTATCGGCTCGGCCAGCTCAATTTTCCGCTTATCAATCTCGCGGCCGGCGGCCTTAGTCAACGCTTCGGCGATATCAGCGCCGGTGATAGAGCCATAGAGCTTCTCGTTTTCGCCGACCTTAGCTTTCAGAGTAATTTCGAGACCGCTTATTTTTTTCGCCAGCTCGGTCAATTCGGCTTCTTCCAGCGTCCGCTGCTTTATTTTCTTCTTAAGCTGGGCATCAATAGCGGCCGCGGCCTGAGAATCCGCCAGGACAGCCAGCTTGCGGGGGAACAGGTAGTTACGGGCGTAGCCATCGGCGACGTTCTTGGTCTGGCCGACACGGGCGACCTTAGGGACATCTTCGATAAAAATAACCTTCACTACTTTCTCCTTTTTTTGGTGACAATCTAATTTAACCGATTAAAAAGATGGGGTCAACATCCTTCACGAATAACGCCAAGAATATTTTTTTCTTAACTAAACGCCGATATATTTACCGGCGTTAATGGCAGCCATAGCGCCATCGCCGGCGGCGCCGATAACCTGCCGGATAGAGCCGCTGCGGATATCGCCGGCGGCAAAAACGCCGGGCACGCTCGTCTCCATCCTCTCATTAATAACGATGGCGCCGTTGGCGTCTAAAGCCAACAAGCCCTTGAGATAGCCGGTGCTGGGCTGCGAGCCGACATTCACAAATACGCCATCGACGTTTAGTATCGATTCTCTGCCGGTCTTTAAATTACGCACCTTGATTTTATTAACGAAGGTATTGCCCATGATAGCGTTGACGGCAGTATCCCAGATGAACTCGATTTTCTTTTCGGCAAAGGCTTTCTCCTGGACTACTTTAGTGGCGCGCAACTCGTTGCGACGGTGGATGACGAATATTTTAGACGCGAACCTGGTAAGCTCCAGCGCCTCAGTAATAGCAGCATTACCGCCGCCGATTACCGCCACCACTTTATCCCGGAAGAAAACGCCATCGCAGGTAGCGCAGTAGGAAACGCCCTTACCCGTATATTCGGCTTCCCCGGGAACGTCCAGTTTCTGGCGCTCCGCACCGCCGGCGATGATGACCGCCCTGGCGGAAAAATTGCCCTCGGAGGTCTTAATCACCTTATTCTTACCGTCAACTTTGATGCCGGTGACCTCGGCGGAGATAGTCTCCAGCCCGAACTTCATCGCCTGCTTATGCATCGCCTCCGTCAAATCAACACCGCTGATGCCATCGGTAAAGCCGGGGTAGTTCTCCACGAGCATCGCATTGATTACCATGCCACCGACGGCCCCTTTTTCGATAAGGAGGCTGCTCAGGCGGGCGCGGGAGGCATAGATACCGGCGCTGAGACCGGCAGGCCCACCGCCGACAATAATGACGTCATATTCCTTGAGGGCGTTCATGATAAAGTCTGATCCAGACTCTTTTTCAATTCAGCCTTGGGTCGGAAGCCAACGATATTGGAAACCGGCTGCCCGTTTTTAAAGAGAATCAGCGTGGGTATGCTCATCACGCCATATTTACCAGCAACCTTAGGATTATCGTCCACGTTGACTTTGAAAAATTCGACCTTACCAGCATATTCATCAGAGAGCTCATCAACGATGGGCGCGACCATGCGGCACGGCCCGCACCAGGGCGCCCAGAAGTCAACCAGCACCGGCGTCTTCGCTTTTAGAACAGTCTGGTCGAACCTGGCTTCTTCAATCTCTACTGGCTTACCCATGATGCTCCTCTCTAAATTTTTCCATAATGCCGCGTTCAACGGTCTCCTTCGCTAAACCGATAGCGTTTTTAATCGCCCGGGCCTGGCTCCGGCCGTGGGCGATAATGACATTGCCGTTAACACCGAGTAGACAGGCCCCTCCATACTCAGTATAGTCCATTTTTTTAACCCAGGCTGTCAAGCCGATATCCCGGAGGAGCTCACGACCCCGCAGGCGGGAGGCGCTGGAAAAGACGCGGCCCATCTGGCGTGCCGAGGTCAGGAAATTATCTTCGAAACCCTCGATGGTCTTGAGGACGATATTGCCCGTAAAACCGTCCGTAACAATGACATCGGCGGTCTTCTTAACAATATCATGCCCCTCGATGTTGCCGATGAAATTAAGGTCTCTAGCGGCCTTCAGCAGAGGGTAAGTCTCCTGCGCCAAGCGGTTGCCCTTGCCCTCCTCGGCGCCGTTGGAAAGCAGACCGACACGCGGCGATTCGATACCGAGGATGTTTTTACTGTAAATAGAACCCATCCGGGCGAATTCCAGCAGGTGCTCCGGACGGCAATCAGCATTGGCACCGGCGTCTACCAGGAGCGCCGGCTTTGACAGAAGGGGGTCCAGAAAAGCACCGATGGCGGGCCGTCTGACGCCTTTCAGCTTGCCAAGAGTCAGTAAAGCTGCTCCCACTACCGCACCGGTGTTCCCCGCCGATACGAAAGCCTGGACATCACCGCTCTTAAGCAGCTCGATGCCGACTATTATCGATGAATCCGGCTTATCTTGAAGCGCCTTCATCGGGTGTTCGTCAAAATCGATGACCTGGGTGGCATCAATAATGGTAATGCCGGTTTTGACAGGGGATTTCTCCGCCAGCTTGCGGAGGACGTTTTGTCGGCCTACCATCACAACCTCCACCCCGAACTCCTGAACAGCTTTGATAGCCCCCTTGACCATTTCGTGAGGGGCGTAATCGCCGCCGGCGGCATCAATCGCAATTTTCATAATTTTCAGTTAAGCTCCCTACCCTATTTTCGCTTCCCACATATCGCACTGTCCACCCCAACCCGCCACGACGCGGCCGTCCTCGGCAATACGTACGATTTCACACGAGGTGGGACAGGCATGGCAGACGAAGGAGGACGTTTGAAATTCGATATCGCTGACGCCGAACCCCTTAAACCGACCCGGACCGGCCGGAGCCTGCTCGTGTACCAGCAACGCCGCGCCGACAGCCCCCATGACCTCATGGTGTTGAGGCACGATTATCTCCATTTTAAGCTCGTCCCGGAAAGCCCGGACGATGCCGGCATTAAAAGCCACCCCTCCCTGAAAGACCAGGGGCGGCCGGATATCTTTGCCGGAGCCGACATCGCCCAGGTAGTTACGCACGAGAGCCCGGCAGAGGCCGTAGATAATATCGTCAACACGGTGGCCGGTCTGCTGCTTATGCACCATGTCCGATTCGGCGAAGACGGTGCAGCGACCGGAAATGCGAACCGAATCACCCCCCAGAAGCGCCCGCCGGGAAAATTCTTCGATGCTCATTTTAAGTCGGGCGGCCTGGTGGTCGAGAAAACTGCCGGTACCGGCGGCGCAGACGGTATTCAGACCGAAATCGGTCACCATGCCGTCACGAACAATAATGATTTTGCTGTCCTGCCCGCCGATTTCGATGACCGTCCGCACGTCCGGGATATAGTGGACGGCGGCTACCGCCTGGCAGGTGATTTCATTTTTAACAAGGTCAGCGCCGACGACCGCCCCGGCTAGGTAGCGGGCGCTACCGGTGGTGGCTACACCCTTAATTTCAGCATCCGGCGGTAATTGCCGGGATATCTGCCTGAGCCCCTGCTGCACCATAACCACCGGCTCACCGCCGGTGGGCAAGTACAGGCTCGCTAATAACTCATCGGCTTCATTTAGTAAAGCAAATTTAGTAGTAACCGCGCCGACGTCAATACCCAGATAGGTTTGCATAGTATTAGTCCGAACTATTTCCCTTTTAAAAGCTATACCTCAATCTTATCTTTTAACCTACCCCCTGTATCCCCCTCCCTTGGAAAGGGAGGGGGAGGTCTGGAGAAGAGGGGCTTCGCCCCTCTTAAACGCCCCTCAACTGTCTGTTTTTATTAAACTCGCTCCGGACCTTCTTGACCATTGCCGGGCTGGAAAGGAGGTCGACAGCGGTCATCGCCATAGCCTTAGCGGCATCGAGCATAACGCGTAAGGCATTTTCCGTGGCTGCGGCCTTAGCAAACTGCGGGGTGTGTATCATAACGCCGTCCAGCGCAATAGCTATCAGCGGCTGAATGGTCGGCACCAATTGACTCACATTGCCGACATCGGTACTGAAGCTCATCACGGTATTATCACCTAGATGCACGGAACGACCCACCGACTGCATATTCTCATGGAAAAGACGGGCAAGAGTCTCGTTACTGAGCATAGCCGCATAACGCTCCCCCCAGTTGTATTTAAGTTTAGCACCGGTGGCCCTGGCCGCGCCAGCAAAGCAGTTGATGACCCTCTTTTTCAAAACATCGAGGCGGACATCGTCCTCAGCGCGAACAATAAAAGTAGCGGCGGTATGGGCCGGGACAATATTAGCCGCTTCACCGCCATCGGTAATGATGCCGCTGATACGCTCTCTTGCCCCGATGTGCTGTCGGAGAGAATTAATGGCATTGAAAGACTGAATCATAGCCTCAAGGGCGTTGATACCCAATTCCGGCGCACCCGCGGCATGAGCCGCCAGACCCCGGAACTCCACTTTGAGGTTCTCACAGGCCAGGGTATTCATAAGCACGCGGTCGCCCCCGCCGGGGTGGGCTATCATCGCGATATCCACGTCAGTAAAAGCGCCCGCCGCTGCCATGATAGCCTTACCGCCGTACAACTCCTCACCGGGGGTACCGAAAACCATAACGCTGCCGCCGAGGGCATCCACAGCCTTACGTGATGCCAGAGCGGCGGCGATAGAAGAAACGGCGATAAGGTTATGACCACAGGCGTGCCCGATTTTGGGCAGGGCGTCATATTCGGCGAGAAAGGCCATAACCGGCTTGGCATTACCATACCTCCCGCGGAAAGCCGTCGGAAGATTACAGATGCCTTTCGTAACAGCAAAGCCGTTCTCTTCGAGAAAATCGACCAACAAAGTGGAAGACCGGCGCTCCTCGAAAGCCACCTCGGGATTATCATGGAGTTGCCGACTCAGTTCAGCCAGCGCTTTATAGCGGCGGTCTATTTCCCGGACGACCCCATCTTTTAATTTCGCTGTATCCAAATTATCTCCTCGACCGGACTCGCCAATTCGGGTGAAAACCTAAATGGGGCTATCAAGATTAATAATCGTACTGGGGCTGAAACCGGCCTTCTTGAAATATTTCAACATTCTGGCGTCATTCTGAGGAACCAGGGCCCGCACCGTCTTGATACCGGCGGCCTTACAATTGTTTTTTAAAGTATTGATCAGTAAAGAGCCGATACCCTGTTCCTGATATTCGGGGTTAACGGCGATAAAGAACATCACCGCCACCCCGGTCATCGGCAGGCCGGCATATATCAGCCGCGCCAGAAGAAAGCCGACCAGATGGCCTTCATACTCGGCGATGAGGCTGAGGTCGAAACGGCCGCCCATCTGGGAAGCCAGGACGTCTTTCCCCGGCACATCCGTCCACCAGATGTTCAGTGTGGAGGGAATATCACCGGTCACCATAGGCCTGATTTTCAGGGCGTTTAAGTCGATAGTTGTCATTTCGGTTTCCTCCCTTCCCATGATATTCGTTGATGAACACAAATAATATTATAACCCTTTAGTCGGGGGATTTTCTAGGCGAGGGGCGGGAGTAAAATTTACTTACGGGCTATATTATGTTATAATTTTGCGTAAATGTACATATAAAATAAGGCGGAGAGGAAGAATTTGGATAAAGAGAGAAAGACGGAAGTTATCAACAATTATAAAACGAAAGAGGGCGATACCGGCAGCACCGAGGTACAGGTGGCACTGCTCACCGACAGAATCCAGCAGCTGACGGCGCACATGGCAACCAATCGTAAAGACCACCACACCCAGCGGGGCCTGCTCAAGCTCGTCGGGCAGAGGCGAAGGCTATTAGCATATCTCAGCCGGGAGGACGTGGGGCGGTATAATAATTTAATCAAGAGGCTGGGACTACGCAAATAAAGCCTTTTAGATGGAGGGAGTAATCTTTTGGAGACACACACATTCCGCGGCGAAGTGGGCGGTCGCGACCTTATTATCGAAACAGGCAAGCTAGCCCAGCAGGCAGACGCGGCGGTAACGGTACGCTACGGAGATACGGTCGTCCTGGTGACCGTCTGCTTTAACCGGGAGCCGAGGGAGGGGATAGATTTCCTGCCCCTGACCATCGACTATGAAGAGAGGCTCTACGCCGCCGGTAAAATACCGGGGGGCTTTATACGGCGGGAGGGGCGCCCCAGCGAGGCGGCGGTTTTGGCCTGTCGCCAGACGGACAGGCCGATACGGCCGCTTTTACCCAAGAACTGGCACAGCGAAATCCAGATAATAACGACAGTATTTTCCGCCGACCAGGAAAACGACCCGGATATACTATCGGTCATCGGAGCCAGCGCGTGTCTGGCAATATCCGAGATACCTTTCGACGGGCCGGTGGGCGCCGTGCATGTCGGCTATATCAACGGCGAACTCGTGCTGAACCCGAAAATGGCCCAATTCGACGAAAGCCAGCTCGACCTCGTCGTCGTCAGCACCAAAGACAAGGTCATCATGGTAGAAGCGGGAGCCAAGGAGATACCCGAGGAAATCGTCCTCAGGGGAGTGCAGTTCGGCCACGAAGCCAACCAGGCAATCATACAACTCCAGGAACAACTCCAGCAGGCGGTCGGCAAACCCAAGCTGCCCATCCCTGAAGAGACTATAAATACCGAGGTGGTCGCGGCCCTTTCCAAACTGGTCGACGACAAGCTCGAAGGCGTGTTAAGACAGACGGACAAAGACCAGCATGAGATAAAACTCAACGCCCTGATAGAAGAAAGCAGCCGGCAACTCGGCGAGACATACCCGGCCAAAGACATCCTCGCGGCCATCGACGCCAAGGTCAAAGCCGAAGTCAGGGCGGGGATACTGGACAAGGGGCAGCGGCTCGGCGGGCGGGGACTTAAAGAAATACGCCCCATCACCTGCGAGGTGGGGCTGCTACCGCGCACGCACGGCTCCGGGCTGTTCACGCGGGGGCAGACCCAGGTACTGACCATCGCCACACTGGGCTCACAGCGCAAGGAGCAAATGCTCGACGGGCTGGGGCTGGAAGAGAGCAAGCGATTTATACACCACTATAACTTCCCGGGTTTCTCCACGGGAGAAGTCAGGCGGGTCGGTTCGCCGGGGCGGCGGGAAATAGGCCACGGCGCGCTCGCCGAGCGGGCTTTATCCTGGGTAATACCAAGTGAAGAGGAGTTCCCCTACACCATCCGCCTCGTCTCGGAGGTATTAAGCTCCAGCGGCAGCACCTCGATGGCCAGCGTCTGCGCCGGCAGCCTATCGCTGATGGACGCCGGCATACCCATGAAGAAAGCCGTGGCGGGTATCGCCATGGGGCTGATTACGGGCAACGATAACCGGTATGCCGTATTAACGGACATCGAAGGGATAGAGGATTTCGACGGGGACATGGACTTCAAAATCGCCGGCACCAAAGACGGCATCACGGCAATACAGATGGACACCAAACTTAAGGGCATCAGCCTGGAGATAGTCGAAAAGACGCTTAACCAGGGCCGGGAGGGGCGGATGTTCATCCTGGATAAAATGAACGAAGCCATCACCGCCAGCCGGCCCGACGTCAGCCGCTACGCGCCGCGCATGACCAAGATAAAGATAGACCCGGGCAAAATAGGGGCGGTCATCGGGACCGGCGGCAAGACCATACGGTCCATCATCGAGGAGACCAAGACGACCATCGATGTCAACGACGACGGCACGGTAGTCATCGGCTCTTCGGATGCGGAAGCAACCCAGAAAGCTATTGCTATCATCGAGGGGCTGACGAGGGAAGCGAAGATAGGCGATATCTTCACCGGCAAAGTCAGCCGCATCCTGGACTTCGGCGCGATGGTAGAAATCCTACCGGGCAAGGAAGGGCTGGTGCACATCAGCGAGCTGGCCGACTACCGCGTAGCCAAAGTAGAAGACGAGGTAAAAATCGGCGACGAGGTTACGGTGAAAGTAATCAATATCGATAACCTCGGGCGGGTAAACCTATCGCGCCGCGCGCTCTTCGAGAAGGAGTCCCGGGGTCCTGAGGCCGTAAAAGAAGCGCCGCCATCGGCAGACTATCCTTTTAAGAGTGGCGGCTCCGGCGGCACTTCAGGCTACCGGGGCAAGCCGCGCTACTCCGGCGGCGACCGCCCGCCAAGGACAAACCGGGGGCCTTCACGGCCACCTTTTAAACGCAACTAAATCCCCCATTATTTTTTAAGGTGTTCGACGATGGAACAGATCAAGGTATTAGTCCATGGAGCAGCCGGCAGAGTGGGGCAAGAGGTGGTCAAAGCCGTCTGCCAGGAGCCGGACATGACGCTGGTAGGAGCAGTCGATATCAAAGCTGCGGCAGAGACACTGACGCTGCCGGACAGTTCAACCGTGCCTTTTTCCCAAACGCTCGCCGATATCATTAAAAGCTGCGAGCCGGATGTCATGGTGGACTTCACAATAGCTAAAGCCTCCATGCCGGCGGTACGCCTGGCGGCGAAAAATAATGTCAACATGGTCATCGGGACCACGGGTTTCTCCACTCCGGAACTGGACGAAATGAAAAAGCTGGCCGAAGCCAACGAAATCGGCATCGTGGCGGCGCCCAACTTCGCCCTGGGGGCCGTCCTGATGATGCACCTAGCCAAGATAGCCGGCAAGTTTATGGACCATGCCGAAATCATAGAATTACACCACGACCGCAAGCTGGACGCACCCTCGGGGACATCACTACTAACAGCCCGGGCCATGGCCGAAGCCAGAGGCAAGGCGTTCCTTCCCCCGGCGGTACAGGACGAGTCATTCATTCCATCTAAAAGTCGGGGAGAAGGGGTGGAGGGAATAGAAATCCACAGCGTACGTCTGCCCGGCCTGATGGCGCACCAGGAGGTCATTTTTGGTGCAGCAGGTCAGACGCTGAGCATCCGGCACGACACCATCAACCGGGAATGCTATATGCCCGGGGTGATACTCGCCATCAAGGCGGTAGTAAAGCAAAAGGGATTCATTTACGGCCTGGACAGACTGCTCGGTTTGTGAGAGAAAAAGTGAAGGACTATCGCGTAGCTATCGTTGGCGCTACGGGCCTCGTGGGGCAGGAGTTCATCAAGATACTGCTACAACGGCGCTTCCCCACGGTTTCATTACGTCTCATGGCCTCGGACAGGTCGGCGGGCAGGAAGATGCCGGCCGGCGATAAAGAAATAGAGGTCGAAGAGACAACTCCCGATTCTTTCGAAGATATCGATATAGCCCTATTTTCCGCCGGGGTGGAGCAAAGCAAGCATTTCGCCCCGATAGCGGCCAGGTCCGGCACCGTGGTCATCGATAACAGCTCGGCATGGCGAATGGAAAAGGGCGTACCGCTCGTCGTGCCCGAGGTCAATCCCGACGATATCAAACGGCACAAGGGAATCATCGCCAATCCCAACTGCTCGACCATCCAGATGGTCGTAGCACTATACCCGCTGCACAAGGTCAACCCCATTAAACGAATAATCGTTGATACCTATCAGTCAGTGTCCGGGGTGGGGGGAATCGGGGCACTGGAGGAACTGAAGACACAGGTCAAGCAGGTGCTCGAGGGAGAGGTCACCGCGCCTCACGTGTTTCCCCACCAGATAGCCTTCAACGTCCTTCCGGAAATAGACATATTCCGGGACGACGGCTATACCAAAGAAGAGTGGAAAATGCTCGAAGAGACGCGTAAAATAATGCACGCCGACGGCCTGGCGGTATCCGCCACTTGCGTGCGAGTGCCGGTGCTGATAGGACACGCCATGGCGGTCCACGTGGAGTTTTCTCAGCCGATGGCCGTGGACGATGCGCAGCGTATCCTATCACGGGCGCCGGGGATAAAGGTGCTGGACGATACTTCCATAAGCCTTTATCCTCAGCCGTGGTCGGCGGCAGGCTCCGACGAGGTATTCGTGGGGCGGATAAGGAGGGATGTGTCAAACGCCAACGGGCTGGCCATGTGGATCGTCGCCGATAATTTACGCAAAGGGGCGGCGCTCAACGCCATCCAGATTGCCGAGGAGATTATAAAAAGAGACTGGCTAAAAGGAGGGGGACAATCATGAAGAAGCTGGGGCGATGTTTAACGGCAATGGTAACACCTTTCAAGGAAAACGGGGAGGTCGATTACGCGGAGACAAAAAGACTGGCTAAAGCTCTGCTCGAATCCGGAAATGACGGGCTGGTGCTGGCGGCCACGACCGGCGAGGCACCGACACTCAGCTGGGATGAAGAGATGCGTATCTTCACCGAGGTAAAGAGCGCGGTGGGCGATAAGCCGACGCTGGTGGCTTACACCGGCAGCAACAGCACTAAAGAGGCCGTGGAAGCTACCGAGAAGGCG
>CAZEUJ010000037.1:0-15204 GCA_964514525.1 uncultured Dehalococcoidaceae bacterium | reverse complement strand
GAAAAATGTCAGCACGTAAGGGACGAAAGCGGCCGGATAATTCGCTCTATAGGTATGATCCACGACATTACCGAACGGAAAGAGATAGAGGAAGCCCTGCAAAAATCCTACGATACACTGGAAACGCGCGTACAGGAACGCACCGCAGAGCTAGCCGAAGCCAACAAATCCCTGGAAATAGAAATGGCCGGGCACAAACTGGCCAGGGAGAGCGTCAATGCCGAAAGACGCCGTTTCAACGAGGTCCTGGAGATGCTGCCCGTATACGTTGTGCTGTTATCGCCGGACTATCACGTGCCCTTTGCCAACCGCTTTTTCCGGGAACGATTCGGCGAGTCCAGCGGCAAGCGCTGCTACGAATACCTGTTCCATCGCACCGAGCCCTGCGAAAACTGCGAGACTTATAAGGTCCTGAAGACCGGCAAAGTCCACCACTGGGAGTGGACCGGCCCGGACGGCCATAACTATGATATCTTCGATTTTCCTTTTACCGATAGCGACGGCTCACCCTTGATCATGGAAGTTGGTACAGATGTCACCGAGCAAAAGCGGGCGCAGGCGGCTTTAATGCAGGCGAGCAGCGAACTGGAGACAAGAGTTAAAGAGCGCACCGAAGAACTCAGCGAAACGCGGGACTATCTGGATAATCTTTTCAATTACGCTAACGCCCCCATCATCGTCTGGAACCCGAATTACGAGATTACCCGCTTCAACCACGCCTTCGAGCGAATCACCGGGCGTACCGCGGAGGAGGTGCGGGGAGTAAAGCTGGACATACTCTTCCCAGAAGATAGCCATGACGAATCCATGAGGCACATCCGGGAAGCCACCTCCGGCGAGCGGTGGGAGGTCGTGGAAATCCCTATCCAGCATAAAGACGGGACCGTCCGCATCCTGCTTTGGAACTCGGCCAGCCTCTATGCTCCGGACGGGCGGGTTTTTGCCACCATCGCCCAGGGGCAGGACATCACCGAGCGTAAAAAGGCCGAGCAGCTTAAAGATGAGTTTATCGGCCTCGTTTCCCACGAGCTCCGCACACCTATGACGGTCATCTCCGGTTCACTAAGGACGGCCATATCCGAGGGAATATCCGTCGAAGATAAAGACCTACTCCTCCAGAACGCCATCGAGGGTGCCGGCTCGCTTTCAGCCATTCTGGAAAACCTGCTGGAGCTTTCGAGGTACCAGGCCGGCCGTCTCCAGATTCACACCGAGACGGTCGAAATCCCGGTCATCGCGAAAAGCGTCATCGCGGAGTTGAAAACCCGGAGCGAAGAGCGCACGTTCCAGCTGGATTTCCCTGATAACTTAACGCCGGTCCAGGCCGACCCCGTGCGGGTGGAAAGAATACTCTATAACTTGCTGGAAAACGCCGTCAAATACTCCCCCGAAAAAAGCGTTATCAAGGTCTTCGCGCGGAAAGATAATAAAATGGTCGTCACCGGAGTAGCGGATAAAGGTATAGGCATCAAACCCGAGGACCAGGGGAGAATCTTCGAACTCTTCGAACGACTGGGGAAGCAGTCAAGGTCTGAGGGTCTTGGGCTCGGCCTGGTGGTCTGTAAACGACTCGTGGAAGCTCAGGGCGGACAAATATGGCTGGAATCGAAGCAAGGTAAAGGTTCTACCTTCTATTTTTCGCTCCCGGTAGACAGGAAAGAAGGCTAAAATACTCGCCTAGTCTTTTACTTGAGGAGCGCCATGATTTTCTTGGCCATCTCATCAGGGTCGAACGGTTTGTGCATAAAATCGCTGGCGCCCAATCGCATCGCCTCGTCCTGAGTCCCGGGACTGGCGCTGAAAGCGATTACCGGTAAGTCCGCAAAAGCCCGCAATTCCTTCAATGCCTCGAAGCCGTCTATGCCCGGCATAATCATGTCAAGTAGCACAACATCCGGTTTTCTGGAACTGATCAGCTCCAGGGCTTCTTTACCGGAATTGGTACTGATGACCTCAAAACCGCGCAGCTTAAGGTCTATTTCGATGAATTTGAGCACCTTAGGATGGTCATCGACGACGAGAACCCGTCTTTTCTTTTTCGACTCTGCCATATTAAAAACCTCAAGGTAGTAATATTTATTTGCCGGCATGGCCCACCTTCAAATTACCCACATTATAAAATATTTAGCGTTGATATATTATAAAAAAAGCGGCAAATATATTACAAATTTGTTACAAATAGTAACTATCGGGTGCTTTTCCAGGCAATTTCCCTACCGCTTGAATATTTTATTTTCTCTAGCCCCGTGGTATGACAGCTGCGTTAATCCGGATGGCAATTAGACCCAAATTTGTTATAATTCTGTTACTTGTCGCGGGTAAACGTTATGACTCTGCAACGTATTGGGATTTACAATAATACCGATTTTCATAGAAAAAATACTCTGTAAAATGGAGGATAAAATGGATACCAGATTCTTTGAACCTCTGGAAGCTAAAACCAGTGTCCTGCTTCTCATCGATTACCAGGCGAGAATGTTCTGGGGGGCTAGCGCTAAAGACCCCACTTACGTTAAAAACAATGTCATGGCCATCGCTAAAGGTGCCCAGATACTGGGCATTCCCGTCGTCCTGACTACCATTAACGCCAAGAATAACGGCGAGTTCCTGCCGGAAATCGTGGAGATGTTCCCGGATAGGCCAGTCATCGACCGCAAAGTAACTTCCTTCGATGCGTTCGAGGATAAGGAGGTATTTGACGCCGTTAAAAAAACAGCTCGAAAGCAACTGGTGCTTTCGGGATTATGGACCAGCATGTGTATGGCTTTTACGGCGCTCCGCGGCTTGCGTGAAGGCTTTAACGTATTTGGCGTGATGGATGCCGCCTCCTCGGAATCCACGGACGCTCACAACGTGGCCATCGAGCGTATGATACAGGCCGGCGTCGTGCCATGTACCTGGATACAGGTTGTCTCGGAATGGATGCACGCCTGGTCAAACCCCAAGTCCGGTGAACTCTATGCGAAAGTATATAGCGCTTATAACGGCTATTTCGGACAAAAACGACCGTAAAAGATGGCTTATCGTAAAAAAAACTAATAAAATTTGACAATATCCTGTAAGTGCCAGTATTATTTGAGTGCTATTAAAATTTACAGGATACAACGGTGAAACAAATTCGCGTGCTTTTAGTTGACGACGAGCCGCGCATTATCAAGTTCCTTAACCTCAAGCTCAAAGCCCAGGGATACGAGGTCGTTACCGCCGGCAGCGGCAAGGAAGCGCTGGAACAGGTGCGGGCGCAGGAGTTGGACCTCATCGTTCTCGACGTGGTAATGCCCGGTATGGACGGCTTTGAGACCCTGAAACAGATACGTGCGTTTTCGGCGGTGCCGGTTATCATCCTCAGCGCTAAAGAAGCCAACGTCGATAAAGTAAAGGGACTGGACCTGGGCGCCGATGATTATCTGGCCAAGCCCTTCAATCCCGATGAACTGGTCGCCCGTATTGAAGCGGTCAGGCGCCGCCTGGCACCCGTTGAAGACCGTAAGATCGTTGACATGATAAAATTGGGACACGTCACCGTTAATCTTAAAAATCATATCGTCAGTGTCGATGGCAAAGAAATACAGCTAACCCGCATCGAGTGGTTACTGCTCAGTGAGCTTGCCCGCAACGCCGGCAAGCTTATGCTCTACGGGGAACTGCTGACCAGGGTCTGGGGCCCCGAATATCGTGATGACGTTCAAATACTGAGGACGTGGGTCAGCCGCCTCAGGCATAAGATAGAAAAGTGTTCTAAAGGCCTGGCCCTCATCCACACCGTGCCCAAAACAGGCTATATGATAGACCAGCCCGCGGCCTGAACGGGCTTCCGCCTCAAAATTCCACACCATTACAACTGCAAAATGTCATAGTTTTGTAACATTTACCGTCCCTATTTTATGATTTCTCCATCGTCGGTCGCCTAAAATGACGGTGTGACGATATTGCAGGATGTAACGATGACCTCAGCATCACAACAAAATTCTTTTATTAATATCAGGGGACTGGTGGCTAAAGCCTTGCTGGAGCACGCCGGCGATGGTAATGGCCAACGACCCCGTCTGGCACAGCGGGATATCGCGGCGACCGTAGGCACAGATTGGGACACGGTCCACATGTCCCTCAAGTCCATGCAGGATGAAGGGGCCATCAGAATCGAGCGTCATCGCTTAATCATTAACAAGGAACTGCTAAAGAAAGTGGCCGGAGCCGGGGCAGCATAAAACCTACAGGGAGGATCGCCAGTTGGAACTTAAAAGGATCGACGCTGCCGAGGTCAAGAAAAGGATGGACCGTGGCGAGCCGATTTTGTTTATTGACACGAGAAATTCACACGATTGGGGCGTATCCAGTGTAAAGATTCCGGGGGCGTTGCGCATCCACTATAGCGAGCTGGAAGAGCACCTGGACGATTTGCCCCGTAACCGCTTAATCGTTACTTACTGCACCTGACATCAGGAAGCATCCAGCGCCCGTGCGGCGCAAATACTCCTGGATAACGGCTTCAAGAATGTCTACCCCATCAAAGGCGGCTTCAATGCCTGGCTCGACGCCGGCTATCCTCTGGAGTCGAAATCCCGTCAATAGTCTATTATTCCTTAAGGAAAGAGGTCTGGAATTCACATATGAAGAAATACGATACGATTGTCATCGGCTCCGGATGCGGCCTGAACATCGTAGAGGAGACGCTCGCCCACGGTGAGAAAGTGGCGCTGGTGGAAAGGGGGCCGCTGGGCGGAACCTGTCCCAACCTGGGCTGTATACCCTCAAAAATGCTGATATTTGCCGCAGACAGAATTACGGAAATACAGGAAGCCAAAAAACTGGGCATCGAGGCCGATATAAAGAACATCGATTTCAACTTTATTATGCAGCGTATGAGGAAATCGGTCAGCAAAAGCCAGGAAGACATAAGGCATGCCCTTACCCATGCCCCTAAACTGGATTTTTATGAAGCCGAAGCCCGCTTTACCGGTGATTACACCCTGGAGACCGGCTCTAAAAAAATTAAGGGCGACAAAATTTTCATCGCTTCCGGGTCGCGCCCCCTTATCCCTCCCATCAAAGGCCTGGACGGTGTCGACTTCCTGACCAATGAGACCTTGCTGGAACTCCAAGAAAGACCGGAAAGTCTGATAATCATCGGCGGGGGCTATATTGCGGCGGAATACGGCCATTTCTTTGCGGCCATGGGCACCAGGGTGACGATACTGGAAATGACCGACCGTCTGGTACTGGCTGAAGAGCCGGAGATATCCGAGCTTCTCAAGGTGGAGCTTGCCAAGCGTATGGAAGTTTACACGAGCGTCCAGGCTGAGGAGGTGAAGGGAAACGGGAAAGGCGTGACGGTTATTGTCAATGAATCAAGGGCGGGGAAAAAGAGGGAATTCACCGCTCAAAAAATCCTGGTGGCGGTGGGGCGGAGGTCCAATGCCGACCTTCTGGATGTGGACAAGACCGGGGTTGAAGTGAACCGGAGAGGATTCATCAAGGTGAACGAATACCTCGAGACTACCCGGAAGAATATCTTCGCCGTGGGAGATATTAACGGCCAGCAGATGTTCACCCACGTAGCTAATGCCGAGGCCGTGCTGGCAGTGAACAACGCGCTGCACGGTTCCAGGGTAAAAATGGACTACAGTGCCGCTCCCCACGCCGTTTATTCCCACCCTCAAATTGCCTCGGTGGGGCTAACGCAGGAAAACGCCGCAAAGACGCACAAGATTCTCGTCGGTAAGGCTAAATATTCAGAGGCTGCTCAGGGTGAAGCGATGATGGAGGAAATCGGCTTCGCTAAAGCCGTCGTTGAGGCAAAGACAAATAGAATCCTCGGGTTTCATATCATCGGGCCTTATGCGGCTATGCTTATTCAGGAAGTGATCAACGTCATGGCCGCGGCGGGGAAAATCGATGATTTTCAGGCCGGTATGCACATCCATCCCGCCCTTCCCGAGTTGATACTAAAGACATTGAATAATCTTGAAGAAGTTAAATAAGGCCGGTCTTTACCATCGAGCAGGCATTTAGTTCCAGGCGATTGCCCTAGTATACCGCCGGCGTCTCGCGGGTGCTTGCCTCCAGAGGGTTGAAAAAACGGACCTCCCGCCTGTCTCCCTGGCTTACCAGCAGGCGCAGGTCTTCGGTGACGCTGTCCACGGAACCGAGTACGGGCATCATCAGTTCGACCAGTTTCTCCCGGTCGGCGGCTTCCACAACTACCAGAGTATTGGGGTGCCCTTCGAGCCTGTCCGTTAATATGACTCCCCCGATATTGCGTATAATTTGAAGGGCGTTTTCATATTTCTCTTCCAGGATATCCAATAGCATGTAAACTCTCGCGCTCATCGGCCTCCTCCTTCTTTTCACGAATTCTATTTTGTCATTGTCTCCGGCGCTGTCATCGGAAGCTTACCAGCTAAAATAGAGGTGGCAGGGCTGGTCCGAGCCGCAGTTGTGGTAGATCTGGTTCCCTTCCTGGATAAACCGTCGGGTGGACATCAGGGTGTTCCCGTTGAGCCAGACCGTCTGGAAGGCTTTACAGCCCGGACAGAATGCCATGACCTCTAAAGGCTCGGCGACCTGTTTTTTCTCCCTGACGCTGGAGACCCTTTCTTTAACTGCCGTTAGAGTCATCTTCGTACTCCCATAACATTCTAACTATCCAGTTTCATTCATTTTATGAAGGCAACGATGGAAAAGTTATAAAATACGGGCCGAAATCGTAACAAAAATATGTCATTTGTTTTCGTTAAATCGTTCTTTCCTCAGGTTACCTTATTTTATATAACGTCGCGGCGAATATTACGTTAGGTATCGGAAGTAAAAAAATGCGTGATGCCGGAAAATTATTCCCCCGGAAATGTCACAGTTTTGTAATCATTTTCTCCCCCGTTTTATAACTTTTTCATTAATCACATCTTAAGCTTTTAATGAGACCATCATGTGCCGCTTGATGGCGGAGCTGAAATTGGAGATTGTTTATGGGGAAAAAAGAAGTGGCGTTAATCCTCGCCGGCGGACGCGGAAAAAGGATGGATATCCTCTGTGACCTCCGGCCGAAGCCGGCTTTACCCTTTGCCGGTAGATTCCGCGTTATCGACTTCAGCACCAGCAACTGCATCCATTCCCAGATTTCAAACATCGGTATCCTGGTCGATTATCAACGCGAGCATCTGGCAGAGTACCTCACCGGGTGGCATGCGGTGAACGGCGTTAACACCGACCTCCGCCTTTTGCCCCCTGGCCTGGGTTCATACGCCGGGACTGCGGACGCCGTCTATCAGAACCTGGACTATCTGGAAACACAAAATTGCGATGCGGTGCTGGTACTGGCCGGAGACCATATTTATAAGATGGACTACCGCAAAATAATTGATTTCCATCGCAAGATGAAAGCCGATGCCACGGTGGGAGTGGTCCGGGTGCCGGTTACCGAGACCCACCGCTTCGGCACGGTGACCATCGATACTGCGAGTAGAATAAAGGAGTTCCGGGAAAAAACTTCGCTGGCCCAGGGCAACCTGGCTTCCATGGGTATCTACGTTTTTAATAAAGACCGACTCGCCGGACGTTTGCGGGAAGACGCCGCAGAGTCGGGTTCTCTGCACGACTTCGGTTATAACATCCTGCCCCGGATGGTAAAAACGGATAGAGTTTTCGCTTACGAATTCAAAGGGTACTGGCATGATATCGGCACGGTAAAGGCTTATTACGAAGCCAATATGGAGCTTCTGGCGCCGCGGCCGGGCTTCAGTCTCGATAGTAACTGGTCGATTCTCGGTGACAACAATACTCCGCCGGTATACCGGGCAGGTGAGGAAAACAATATCATCAATAGCATTATAAGTCCGGGGTGCGTCATCCATGGCCGCGTCGAACACTCTGTCCTTTCCCCCGGCGTTCATGTCGCGGAGCGGGCCCTGGTAAGAAACTCGTTAATTATGACGGATGCGTCCATCGGCTACCACAGCATCGTTGACGGGTGCATTCTGGACGAAGCGGTATATATAGGAAAGTTTTGCTACATCGGGTTCGGGGCCGGTCTTTTGCCCTATAACGAGGAAATAACGGTCCTGGGCAGGGAAGTGACCGTGCCCGACCGCACGGCTATAGGTCGTCAATGCAACGTCCGATCCGGTATTGGCCCGGCTGCTTTCGGTACGAGGCTGATTCCCTCGGGTACCACTCTGGTGCTTTCTTAAAAATATCTTATAGGGAGGTCCTGAAAAATGGCGAAAAATGTGAAACTCCAGGAAAAAACTAAAAAGCCAGCGAGTAAAAAGCCGACTAATAAAAAGCCGGCAAACAAGAAACTGCTCGCCAAGGTCCCGGCCGAATACGTTTTCTGGTGCCATGACGGCAGTATATTCACGGATATCTATGACCTTATGGAAGGTCTAAAGACGATGTCCGACGAGACATTTGCGTATCATTCGAACCTGGAAAAACACGACTTCAGTAACTGGATAAGAGACATCATGGGGGACGTGGAGTTGGCCGATGACCTGGCGAGGGCCGCCAACAGGTCGGAGGCGGTTTCCTGCGTCATCGCCAGGATAAATTAACTCGCCAAGGAATATTATGACGGATACCAAGACAGCCGCCCCGGCCCCTGATTTTACCGCCGCCGATTCCTCGGGGGAGACGATACGGCTATCGGACTATAAGGAGAAAAAACACATCGTCCTGGTTTTTAATCGCGGTTTTGGCTGACCTTACTGCCGCCGGCACATGGCGCAGTTGCGCCAGGACTACCAGAAATTCATCGACCGGCAGGCCGAGGTTATTGCGATCGGGCCGGAGAACACCGGAGCGTTTTCAGAGTTCTGGCAAAGTCACGATATGCCTTTTCCCGGCATACCCGACCCCAAACACACCATTGCCAGACTATACGGACAAAAGGTAAAACCCCTTAAGTTCGGTCGTATGCCCGCCCTTGTCGTTATCGATAAAGAAGGCCGAATACGCTACGGTCATTACGGGGATTCAATGAGCGATATTCCCACCGATAAAGATATCCTGTCAATGCTCGATGACCTGAACAAAGAATCGGCCTGACCTGCTGCTGATTCTGTAATGTAACAGTTTTGTAACTATTATTATATCTATTTTATGACTATTCCACACGAGATTAAATATGATTTTAGTATAAATTTCATATCTGGAGGTGAACTAATGCCGTCGATCAAATGTAATGAAATCGGTATGGCATGCAGTTTTGAGGTCAAAGACGATAATCAGGCTGAGCTGATGCAGATACTCGCTCTGCACGCCCAAAAAACGCACAACATGAAAACTATCCCGCCGGACATAATGCAAAGAGTCCAATTAGCCATCAAGAAATGACGGAGAAATCCGTCATGCCGTGGAGGTGAAAATTATGAGACTTATTTCCTTGATTAGCCGCAAGTACTTGTTGGCAGCAACATTAACCATCGTTATTTTAATCCTGGGGGCGTGCTCACCCGAACCGTCCGCAACACCGACGACCACGCCGACTCAAACACCGACGACAACCCCGACGAGCAGCCCGACGCCTACTACGACACCGACAGCGACGCCAACTCCAACGCCGACCGTGCCGGCCATACCGCCGGAGGTCACACAGTACGCCGCGGACTGGCCGCTGCCCAACAAGGACTACGCCAACACGCGAGCTACTATGGACGCGGAGATATATTCCGGCAACGTGGCCAATCTGGGGGTAGCCTGGGCGATACCGCTCCCGGGACAGGGTATATTCGGGGCGGCATCCACGACGCCCCTCATCATGGGTGACACGGCATATTTCCAGGACTTGGGCAATAATATCTTCGCCATAGACATGGCATCCGGGGAAATCAAGTGGCAAAAGCTGTATAACGATACCAACATCGGCCCCAACGGGGTGGCCGTGGGGTGGGGCAGGGTCTTCGGCAGCGCCGACCCCTATAATATCGCCGCCCTGGACATGGATACCGGCGAACAGCTCTGGCTTACCGAGATATCGAATCAGGTGACTACCGGGACTGACATCCATCCCAGCGTTTACGGCGGGCTGGTCCTGACGTCAACGGTGCCCGGCACCAGCGGCGGGGACTTCTATTCTGGGGGGCAAATCGGGACTATCTACGCCCTGGACCAGGCCACCGGCGAAATAGTCTGGAGCTTCGATACGGTAGATACGCCGGAAATCTGGGGCAATAAAGACCTCAACAGCGGGGGAGGAGCGTGGTATCCGCCGGGCATAGATACCGCGAGAGGCACCACCTTCTGGGGGATAGGAAACCCGGCGCCTTGGCCCGGCACCGCCCAATTTCCCAACGGCTCAAGTCGACCGGGACCTAACCTTTATACCGACTCCGTAGTAGCCCTGGACGGCGAGACCGGCGAGCTTGAGTGGTACACGCAGGTCTACGCGCACGATAACTTCGACCTGGATTTCCAGGAATCGCCGATACTTACCTCGGCGAATATAAACGGAATGCAGCAGGACATCGTCATCGGGGCGGGGAAAGTCGGAAGGGTGGTGGCTTTCAACCGCGAGACCGGCGCCATTCTCTGGGAGACATTCGTTGGCACGCACCTCAACGACCAGCTGGCGAACGTCCCTTCCGATAACATAACCAGGGTGTATCCCGGCTCGCTGGGCGGCGTGGAAACGCCCATGGCCTACGCCGAGGGCGTCATATATGTCCCGCTGCTCAACCTCTATAACGAATACACTCCTTCGGCCATCGCCGGGGGACAACCTTTTAACGAAGGCACGGGAGAGCTGGTAGCCCTCGAGGTCAGCACCGGAAAAATACTCTGGAGCAAATCCTTCCCGTCAATCAACGTCGGCGGAGCGACCGTAGTCAACGACCTGGTGTTCACGTCGACCTTCGACGGTATGATATACGCCTTCAAACGCGATACCGGCGAACAGGTCTGGAGCTACCAGGCTCCGGGCGCCATCAACGCCTGGCCGGCCTTTGCCGGCGATACCATGCTCCTGCCGGTCGGCCTGGCTTCTCCCTTCCCGGTGCTGATGGCCTTCAGGCTGGACGCCACCGCGCCGGGCCTGGTTATCACGCCGCTTGACGGCGCCACCATCGACGCCGGCGACATCCAGGTATCCGCCATGGGACTGAACTTTACGCCGGTGGAAAAACAGGGGCAGGCAAACGCGGCGGGCGAGGGGCATTTCCATTACTTCATGGATGTAGAGCCACCCACCACGCCGGGCGTGCCGGCCATCCCCACCAGCGGCAACTGGGCGCAGACGGCCGATACCACCTATACTTTTAGCGACGTCACCCCCGGGGTCCACACATTCTCGGTGGAACTGGTCAATAACGACCACACGCCGATCGTTCCCCCGGTAGTCGCTACGGCCACCGTTACCGTCCAGACACCGGCACCGAAAATAACCATCGTAACGCCGCAGAACCGCTCCGTTCTGCCGGCGGGCAGCGTGGCCATCACCGTCCAGGTCTCCAACTTCAACCTGGTGGAAAAACTGGGACAGGAAAACGTCGCCGGGGAAGGGCATGTCCATTACTATATCGACGTGGACGCCCCGACCGCGCCCGGCCAGCCGGCCGTAACGGAAGCGGGGACTTACGCGGCAACCACGGCCACTTCCTATACCTGGAATAACGTCCCGGCGGGCACCCACACCTTCTCGGTGCAGCTCGTCAATAACGACCACACCCCGCTCGGCCCGCCCGTGGTGGTAAAAATAGTGGTAACCCTGGCAACGTCCGCCGGTCCCGGAGGGCCCTAGGGCAGGCATAAGACATAAAATAAAAGGAGAATAAAATGAAGAGAATAATTCGCAGAATATATTACCTGGTGCTTCTAGTGATTGTCATCGTCGCCCTGGCAGCACTAGCCGCGTGCGGTTCACCTGCGGCCACGCCGACTCCGACGCCTACAGCTTCCCCCACGTCCAGCCCGACCGCAACGGCGACGCCCACAACGACGTCTTCGCCCACGCCGACGTCCTCTCCGACGACGACGCCGACTTCAAGCCCGACAACGACGCCGACTTCATCCCCGACGCCCAGTCCAACACCCTCTCCTTCCCCGACACCGACTCCGACGGGTCCGGCCGTCACCATCGACTTGGTGGCCGATAATATGGCTTTCGATACAAATACCATCACCGTCCCGGCCGGGGCAGTCGTGACCATGAACTTTGAGAACAGGGACAGCCTAGCTCATAATTTCGCGCTGTACACGAACTCCAGCGCCACGACGGCGATATTCGTGGGCCAGATAATTACCTCGTCCCAGATAACTTATACCTTCACCGCGCCGGCTACACCAGGTAACTACTTCTTCCGCTGCGACGTTCACCCCACCACAATGACAGGGACCTTTATTGTGGAGTAAAATGTTGAAAGACTAACGCTAAAATAAAGAGGGAGAAAAGTGTTGAGAAGCGGCATACCCATCGGCAAGGCTTTCGGCATAGCGTTGAGGCTTCACTATTCGTGGTTCATAATCTTCGCGCTGGTGACATGGTCGCTGACGGCAAGCTACTTCCCGGCAGTGTACCCATCGTGGAACCTCGGAACCAGGATAGCCGCCGGTATCATCACCAGCCTGCTGTTTTTCGGCTCGGTGCTGGTGCATGAACTAATGCACAGCATCGTCTCCCAGCGGCAGGGTATACCAGTACAGTCGATAACCCTCTTTGTTTTCGGCGGCGTTTCTCAGATCACCGAGGAACCAAAGCAGCCTAAAGACGAGTTCCGCATGGCTATTGCCGGTCCTTTAAGCAGCCTGATAATCGGGGGCATACTGTTCGGCGTATTTTTCGGGATCCGCAACATAGACAATTTCGCCGCCCAGTTTATCACCCCTATCGCCTACTGGCTCGGCTACATCAACCTAGCGCTGGGCGTCTTCAACCTCATCCCCGGTTTCCCGCTAGATGGCGGGCGTGTCTTCAGGTCTTTATGGTGGTGGCGGAGTCGCAACCTGAAATCGGCCACTCGGGTTGCCTCCACCATCGGCCGGGTTATAGGCTTCTTCTTTATCTTCGGCGGCATCTATCTTATCTTTACGCCCTACTGGCCTAACGGCATCTGGATTGCTTTAATCGGCTGGTTCCTGGAAAGCGCCGCGAGCAGCAGCTACCGGCAGCTCCTGCTGCAGGAATTGCTTAAGGGACACGTCGCCAGCGAGATAATGACCCGCGATTGCATGCTCATCCCCCCGGAAACTAACCTCGAACGTTTCGTTAACGATAATGTCCTCACTACCGGCCGGCGCTGTTTCCCCGTAGTCTCAGGGTCGCAGGTCGTCGGCATGATGACGCTGCATAATGTTAGAGCGGTGCCCCAGGACCGCTGGAGCCGGGAGACCGTGAAAGACGCTATGACGCCGTTCGATAAACTCAAGTGGGTAAAGCCTGATGAAGAGCTTTCTTCAGTATTCCGCCTCTTGACCGAGAACGATATTAACCAGGTGCCCGTAGTGCAGGCTAGCCAGGTTATAGGCATGGTCACCCGGGAAAACCTGCTTAACTTTGTCAATATCCGCGCCGGACTGGGCGTATAATTTTATAAATTAATTTAAGCAATCTATCACGAATATGGTAAATAAAAGGAGGCAACTGATGTATCAGAAAATACTGGTAACGCTGGACACCTCAAAGCTGGCTGAAATAGCCCTGCCCTATGCCGAGGAGCTGGCGGCGAAATTCGGCTCGGAGCTTATTTTGTTACACGTGGGAACGCTGGCTGATAGCACAGACAAATCCGACCATAACCTCTATCTCAAGAAAATAACCGCTAAGACCGAGCGGAATATTAAAGAGTATCGCGCTTTATCGCCAGGCGCAAAAGTGAAAGTGACATCGGCGCTTCTCGGTTCGCCGGCCATCATAGCCAACCCTCCCGAGGAGATATTGGACTATATCGAAAAGGAAAATATCAGCCTGGTCATTATGGCTACCCACGGCCGGACCGGCATCGGCCGCTGGGCGCTGGGGAGTACCGCCAACAAAGTCGCCAGGGCGGCTATGTGCCCATTGCTATTAATCAGGGCGGGTGCCCATTCACCCCGGAAAGTCAGCCTGGCTAAAATACTGGTCCCCCTTGACGGCTCGCAGCCGAGCGAAGCGGTGCTTCCCTATGTTGAAAACCTGGCTTCCACGTTTAAGAGCGAGGTCAGTCTGCTGAACGTCGTCGAAATGCTCTATCACGTCTACCCCTACTCGGAAGGAGTCGGCTATTACGGCTCCGCCGGAGTGATTCGAATGGCCTATACCGAAGAAGAAATGAAACCAATGAGGGCAGTAGCGGAGAAATACATTAAGGGTATCAATAATAAACTCTCGTCCAAAGGCATCCGGACAAGCTACGAGGTAAAAACAGGTTCTCCCGGCGAGGAAATCATCAAGGCGGAAAGGAAATTGCACCCGCATCTGGTAGCGATGTCGACACACGGGCATTCGGGGTTCGGGCGCTTTGACCACGGCAGTGTCACCGATAAGGTTCTTCACGGCGGAAATACGCCGCTGCTGCTCGTGAGGCCGCGTAAGCCTTAACTCATTGCTCATGACTGTAAAGATGTTTAAGAGGGGCTGTCGCCCCTCTTCTTTTCCCTTCCCCCTCTTTAGTAAAGGAGGGGATACAGGGGGAGGATTCTGTTCTGTGGCTGGTATTACCCTGTCATTTTAAATATAATGTCATTATAATCCACCTGTAATATCACCTCCCGGAGGCAGTGTTATGTCAAATCAGAACCGCATCGTGGTTATCGGCGGGACGGCCTGCGGTCCCAAGGCGGCCGCCCGGGCGAGGCGCTGCGACCCCTCCGCCCGGATAACCATCATCGAGCAGAAAGACAATCTCTCCACCGCCACCTGCGGCTTGCCCTACTTTGTTTCCGGGGTAATCAAAAACGAGGACGACATGGTAGCCCACCAGCCCGACTTCTTCGAGATAACCATGGACATGGAGGTGCTGACCGACACCCGCGCCCTGGCCATCCACCCTAAAGCCCATACCGTGGAAATCGTTAACCAAAAGACGGACCGGCGTTCCGCGATCGAATACGATAAACTGGTCATCGCCACGGGCGCCGTCCCGGCTGTGCCCGATTGGCAAGGAAAAAACCTCGCTGGCATTTTTACTCTCTCCGATATTCCAGACGCCACGGCTATCCGGAACTATCTTGTCAATCTCGAAAACAAAGAGGTAGTAATCGTCGGGGCGGGCCTTATCGGACTGGAAATGGCCGAGG
>CAZEUJ010000036.1:0-15257 GCA_964514525.1 uncultured Dehalococcoidaceae bacterium | reverse complement strand
CGCTGGCCAAGAACAAGCCCGGCGAGGAAAGGGTGGTGGAACGCTTCCAGGCCTACGCGGGAGGCAGCATCGAACTCGGCAATGCGTACAGCGAGCTCAACGACCCCATCGAGCAGCGGGCGCGTTTTGAACAACAGATGAAAGAACGCCACGGCGACGACGCCGAGCAGTGGACGATAGACGAGGACTTTCTCACGGCGCTGGAGTACGGCATGCCGCCTACAGGGGGGTTGGGGATGGGCATAGACAGGCTGGTCATGCTCCTTACCAACCAGCAGTCGATACGAGAGGTGATACTGTTCCCGCAACTGAGAGAGAAAGAGTAACGGGGCGTCAAAGAGGGGCGGGATTACGAAAATCCCCCTTAGTCCCCCTTTACAAGGGGGACAATCAAAAGTGGCGTCTAAGAGGGGCTGAGTGCAGGAGCAAAATCCCCCTTGGTCCCCCTTTACGAAAGGGGGACATAAAAAGCGGGGCGTCTAAGAGGGGCTGCGCCCCTCTTCCCAAATAATTCCCCTTCCCCTGGCAGGGGAAGGGGAAAAAGGGGATAGGGTAAATTTTTATGAAATCTCCGGATTATAAAATTATCGACCTACGCCCGGGGAATATAAAAGCCGTCCGGCAGGCCGCCGACCTGCTTTTCCGGGGTTTCCGCGAGCACAACCCCAACGGCTGGCCGACGCCGGCGGCGGCTTTGAAGGAAGTTACCAAGTCGTTAAAAAAGGAGCGTATCAGCCGTATCGCTGTAGATAAAAATAACAAGGTTCTCGGCTGGGTGGGGGGCATTCACGAATACTCCTTCGTGTGGGAGCTTCACCCGATGGTGGTCGAGCCGGAATACCGGGGGCAGGGAATAGGCCGCTCCCTATTAAAAGACCTCGAACAGCGTGTCAAAGAGCACGGGGGCATTACTATCCGCGTGGGCGCCGATGACGAGGACAACATGACCACGGTAGCCGGCATCGACCTCTACCCCAACGTGCTGGAAAAACTGATGAACATCAAAAATATCAAAGGCCACCCCTATGAGTTTTATCAAAAAATGGGTTTCAGTCTCGTGGGTGTAATACCGGACGCCGACGGTTTGGGCAAGCCGGATATCATCCTGGCCAAACGGGTGGGGAATTAAATAACAGGGCGTCTGATGGTGTTAAAGCCTGTCTTTAAGGTTTTTACGGTAGACCACATGCTTCCAGCTGCCGCCTTTACGCCGCATTTCTATAATGCGGGGGATGTACTTGAGCAGCGGCAAGACCACCAGGCCTACAGGATAAACCGCCAGTTCCCAGCTATCATAGATAAGCCACCCGATAAACGGAAAACAGAGAAAGGCAAGGCTGTAGCTTAGTGTCGGGAAGCGGGTAATCAGCAGGATCAGCAGGAAAAGCCCCAGGTAGATAGGAGTGCCCCAGGGCATAAAGTAGACCAGGATGCCGATACACGCCGCCCCGCCCCGCCCGCCGCGGAATTTCAGGAAGACGGGGAACCCGTGCCCCAGTACCACGGCAACACCCGCCAGCATCTGCACTACGAGTCCGGTCCCTAGATGATAGGCAACGGCTACGCCGGCGGCGCCCTTACCGATGTCAACCAGCAATACGAGCAAGCCCCAAACGAAGCCAATCTTATAGAAGACATTCATCGCCCCCAGATTGCGGCTGCCTACCTCGCGGATGTCCACGCCCTTCCTCAGGCGGGCCACAATGTAAGCAGTGGGGAAAGAGCCGATCAGATAGCCGGCAACCAGAGCGCCAATAATGATAACGATGTCCAAGATTCAGACCTTCAAACGAGGTTAATAACCTCCGATCTTTTACTTGACACTATTATAGATTGATTCGGCAAGTAATTCCAGTAGTATACCTTAAGTCGGCTGTGTTATACTGAAAACCAGCCACCCCAAAACCAAAATCAAAGGAGTTTGCCGATATGAAGAAAGAGGGGTCAAAGATGACCCGCGAGGAAAAGCGCCAGAAAAGGCTCAAGGATTATATTTCCGGCAAAGGCATAAAATTTCGCAACGCCAAAGCGGAGAAGCTCTATCACGAGCGGGTCACCCGCCAGTTAAAAGCCAATATGTGCCGGGAGCCCGACCGCGTGCCCGTATCGCTGCCGACGGGCAACTACCCGGCTTACTACGTCGGCTCCGATTTCAAGACGATGATGTATGACTACAAAGCCTGCGTGGCGGCCTGGCGCAAGTTCATGATCGACTTTGCCGACGATATGGACAGCTTCATGGGGCCCGGTTTCGTTTTTTCCGGCAGGGTCATGGACATTATGGACTACAAGAACTATTCATGGCCGGGTCACGGCCTGGGGGACGACGTCAACACCTTCCAGTTTATCGAAGCGCAATACATGAAAGCCAACGAGTACGACGCTTTCCTCAAAGACCCCTCCGACTTCGGTTTCCGGGTCATCACGCCGCGCATCGTCGGGGCGGCGGAGCCTTTAAAAGACTTCCCCCCGCTCAATACACTCATGGGCACGCCGATGTCCATGACCTATCCCTTCGCCCGGCGGAAAATGCGGGATGCCTTTAAGCGAATGATCGCCGCCGGTGAGGAAATAGAAAGGCAGCAGAAAATACTTTTCGAATTCAATAAGGAAGCCCTGGAAATGGGGTTTCCGGCGGGGCGGGGCGGTATGGGCATTGCCCCTTTCGACGTCCTCGGGGATTTCCTCAGAGGGACGCAGGGCACCGCCATCGATATGTTCCGCCAGCCGGAAAAACTCCTCGAAGCCATCGACGTGATTACCGAAATTAATATTAAGAGGTATATCGATACAGCGGGCCATCTGGTGAGCTTCCCCCTGCATAAGGGCGACGACACTTTTATGTCCCGCAAGCAGTTCGAAAAGTTCTACTGGCCCAGCCTGAAAAAGACCATCGACGCCCTGATCGAAGAGGGCATCATGGTGTCGCTCTTCGCCGAGGGGGCCTATAACCAGAGACTGGAATACATCGGCGATTTCCCCAAGGGCTGGGTGACCTGGATGTTCGATAAGACCGACATGGCCCGGGCGAAAAAGATGATCGGCGACCGGTGCTGCATCGCCGGCAACGTGCCGGGCTCGATTGTCATCACCGGCACGCCCAGGCAGGTCAAGGAAGAGTGCCGCAAGCTCATCGAGACCTGCGCGCCGGGCGGAGGCTATATCCTGGCCGGCGGCTGCACGGCGACGGAAACGAAAAACCCGGCGAACTTCCGCGCTTTTATGGAAGCAGCCAGGGAATACGGCACATATTAACCAACGGAACAGGGATACCATGAGCAATATTTACGCCGACCGCATCTCGGACGTACCGCGGTCGTTCATACGTGAGATACTGAAGGTCGCCCTCGACCATACGGTGATTTCCTTCGCCGGGGGGCTGCCCAACCGCGAGCTTTTCCCCGCCGAGGAATTGAAAAAAGCCACCAACAAGGTCTTTGAAGTCTTCGGCAACGATGTTTTCCAGTACGCCAACTCGGAGGGCTTTAAAGGCCTGCGTGAGCAGATTGCCAGGCGATATCATGATACGCATGACTTTGACATACCCGTAGACAATATTCTGATTACCAACGGCTCGCAGCAGGGACTCGACCTGCTGGGAAAGATACTCGTCAACGAAGGCGACGATGTGATCATCGAGGAGCCGGGATATCTGGGGGCGATACAGGCGCTTTCCATCTTTAAACCGCGGTTCCACCCCGTCCCCGTCAGCGAAGAGGGCATGGATACTCGGAAGCTGAAATCGGTCTTTTCCTCAAGCAAACCGAAACTGATATACACCGTGCCGAATTTCCAGAACCCGTCTGGTATTTCCTATTCGACACAGAACCGGCAAAAAGTGGCGGATATCGTCGGGGGCAGCGGCACCTGGCTGATAGAAGACGACCCCTACGGCGACCTGCGGTATGCCGGCAGTCCGCGACCGTCTTTCAAGAAGCTTATACCGGATAATACCGTTATGCTCGGCTCTTTTTCCAAAACGGTTATTCCCGGCTTCCGGCTGGGATGGATCGTGGCGCCAGCGGAGATGATGGACAAGCTCATCATCGCCAAGCAGGCTTCGGACCTGCATACCAGCCATTTCACCCAGTGCATCATCTACCAGTACCTGAAAGACAACGATATCGAAGCACACATCAGTAAAATCAAAGAGGTGTACGGGAGGCAACTGAAAGCGATGCTGGGCAGCATCGCGGAGTATTTTCCTAAAGAGGTCGCCCATACACATCCCGAGGGAGGCATGTTCCTCTGGGCGGCCCTGCCGGGAAAAACGTCTTCCCGGGAGCTGCTGGAACTGGCTATCAAGGACAAGGTAATCTTCGTGCCCGGCGATCCGTTTTACGTCAAACGTCCCAGGACGAATACCATGCGACTCAATTTCTCCTGCGTCGACGAGGAGACGATACGGCGAGGCATTAAGAGTCTCGGACAAGCGATAAAGCAACTGCTCGCGCAGCGTTAAGAATTCGGTTACTCGTGTCCGGTTGCCCCATGTCAGATTCTTTCCCCTTTTTAATAATAACCGTCGGGGAGTTTAAGAGGGGCGGCTTGATAAAAATCCCCCTCAGTCCCCCTTTTTCGAAGAGGGACAAAAATAACGGGGTGTTTAAGAGGGGCGTCAGCCCCTCTTCTTTATCTTCCCCCTCTCCGCTGGCGGAGAGGGGGATAGAGGGGGTGAGGTAATCATTTGCCTATGCCAATAGAATCCCGGAAACAGATATTGCGCTATGGAAATTATATGCTAAACTGTTATTAATCGGTAGTGAGGTAAAAAAACATGCTTGATATTAGATATATCAGGGAAAACCCGGACATTGTGCGGCGGGCCATAGCCAACCGGCATGACAGCGCGCCCATTGATGAAATATTAAAACTCGATGCCGAGCGTCGCCAGAACATCGTTAAACTGGACAGCCTGAGGCAGGAAAGAAAGACTGTATCTAAAGAGAGAGAGAAAGCCCAGGAAAGGGGTCGCGCCCTGCGCGCCGAGATACAGGAACTTGAAGAAGCGAGCCGTCGCATCGACGAAAAGCTGGCCGAGCTTCTTTTACAGGTGCCCAATATCCCCCAGCCCGATGTCCCCCTGGGAAAAGCGGATAGCGAAAACGTCACCGTACGCACCTGGGGCGAACCCAGGCAACTCGGCTTCGAGCCAGCCCCCCACTGGAAACTCGGAGAAGACCTGGATATAATCGATTTCGAGCGTGGCGTGAAGATATCCGGCACCCGTTTTTATGTCCTTAAAGGGGCCGGCGCGCGACTGCAACGCTCACTGATAACGTTTATGCTCGACCTTCATACCCGGCAGCATGGCTATCGCGAGATATACCCTCCATTCATGGTTAAAAAAGAGTGCATGGTCGGGGCGGGGCAACTGCCCAAGCTCGCGGAAAACATCTATCGCGACGCTGAGGATGATTTATGGTTCGTGGGGACCGCCGAGATACCGCTGACCAACCTGCACCGTGATGAAATCCTGAATGCTGACGACCTGCCCCTGCATTACGTCGCCTACACCGCCTGCTTCCGTCGCGAAAAGATGTCCGCCGGCAAAGATACCCGGGGCATCAAGCGCGGCCACCAGTTCGATAAGGTGGAGCTTTATAAGCTAACCGCGCCGGAAACCTCCGACGAGGAACTGGAGAAGCTGACGCATGACGCCGAGGACGTCTGCCAAAAGCTGGGACTGCCCTACCGCGTCCGCAAACTATGCACCGGCGACCTCAGCTTCGCTTCTACCAAGTCGTACGATATCGATGTCTGGGCGCCCGGCTGCCAAGAATGGCTGGAGGTCAGTTCCTGCTCCAACTGCGGCGATTTCCAGGCGCGGCGGGCCAACATCCGCTACCGCCCCGCCCCAGATGCCAAGCCCCAGTTCGTCCATACCCTCAACGGCTCCGGCACAGCCCTGCCCAGGATAATGATTGCCGTGATGGAAAACTACCAGCAGCCCGACGGCAACATCAACGTACCGGAAGTGCTGCAGCCGTACATGGGCACCAAGGTAATCAGCCGGTAATAGGATGAGCGTTAACAGGCCCAGGGAAGGTTAACATGAAAAATCATCCTTACGAATATAAAGCGCTGGTGGAATATCTTAATCCCGAAGAGGCCGGGCGGTTCCCACACTTTACCCGCATCGAGGACCAGGACGGGCTGACCAAAACGCTGGAAGAGATATTTACTCATCTGCCGGAATCAATCGAAGAAGGCTGGGAAGTCAACTCTCACAATATAGCCATATCGCGAAACACGCTAATAATCACCGTGCTCTTGAGAAGGTTGAAGCGCGGTGCTATTGTCTCTGGTTGAGTGAGGAATCACCGGACATATCGATTTTCCCCAGCTTGGGGCTGCCGATATATTCAAGCTCGGAAGCGCTGCTCAGGTTAACGTCTAGGCGGCTGCTTACGTTAACGACGGCGCTGCTGGAAGCACTGAGTTCAACATCGGCGGTGACGACGGTAAAGTCGGGCAGGATTACGTCGCTCGAGGAGGCAGCATCTATTTTAATATCATCCGCCGAGCCCTCAAGCTCCAGAGAACTGGAATCGTTCAATCTGAAATTTCCGTCGTCCATCTCGATGCTGCCGGTTACATCGCTGGCGTCGGAGAGCAAAAAGCTGACGTTTCCGGCAAGCGTGTGGCCCAGTTTCAGTTGGCTGGCATCGTTAAGCTCAAAATCCAGCGAATGCGATACCGAAAAACCGCTAACGACCGCAATAGAGGCGTCGGATAACTTCAGCCGGTGCAGGTCAGGAAGATTAACGATGGCCTCCTGTTTTGTACCTATGTACGCATTATTCGGTTCCAGACCGATACGGAGAGTATCGCCGCGCTGGTCGATTTTCAGATACTGGTAAAGTGTTTTATCGATAGTAATGCGCACCAGGTAAGAGTCCGCCTTGTTTATCGTTACGTGGAAAGTCGAGCTGATTTCCAACTCGTTAAAATCAGAGTAATCCATGTTCCAGGTGGTGATTTCGCCCGAGCCGGTGACCGTACCCTCGCACCCGGCGGTGCCTGAAAGCGCCGTTAAAAGCAATACCAACAACAGATAAACTAACGCTTTTTTTACAGACATTTTCAGCGCCTCATCTTCGTCTCTCAGGGTTTTACGACTCGCCGCCTCAGTTCGAAGAGGTTAGTGACCTCGGCATCGGGGCAGGCTATGGTGATTACATCCGGGTCCACCTGCCAGGGGAAAGTGGCGCCGAACTGCAGCGCCAGGGCGACGGGATAAAGGGCGTTATAAGCCAGGCTGCATATCCCGGGAGGTGTCATATAGTTGAATACCCATTCGTCACCGATTTTGTGGCCGGAATGGCAGGGGCTACGGTTGCCAACCAGCTTGATGACCACCTCGTACTGTTTCCTTTCCATCGCTTTCCTCCGGAATCGCCATGTTCTTTTAAAACCGCTATATGGAATATTATACAGGTAAGTCACGGAAATCTCTATGGGGGAATTGACAAGTTTCTGTTTGCACCTGGTCGATTTTCTTTACTCACCCCCTTTATCCCCCTCTCGAACAGGTTTTTTCTCAATGATCGATTTTTATGCTGTTCAAGAGGGGGAGAGGTTTTGAGAGGGGGCTTCGCCCCCTCTCTGCTGAACTTCCCTCTCCAGCTAAAATTAACATCGATTATTATAATGCTTCAGGCTGGAGAGGGGATAAAGGGGTGAGGCCATTACCTAACTATCAAATACAAACAATGCAATTAATGAGATAAAGCCGTCATCACGTGCTGTTTCGGGTTGCGAAAGCTTAAAAACCGCAGCACCTCATAGACGGGGAAAAGCTCGGGGTCTTTTGCGCCGTCTATGAGGTGTTTAGATTGGCTGTTTATTCAGGGGCTATAGCGTCAGGCAGCGCTGCCGGACTTTTTCCACAGCACGAACCCGCTGAAGACCAGCCCCACGCCGATAATGATATTAACGATACCTATGGTGGTGAGTACCTTGGCCACACCGACGTTGGATTTAGCCAGCCCGAGGGATGTCCGCTGGCCGAGGACCATGACATATTGTGGATCACTGGATGGCATTCCGCTTGCCTTTAACTGATCGAAAGCTCCGCTGATTTGGTCGTAGGTGGCGTCGAGAGTGTCGAGGGTGACGGGGGCCGTTAACGAGTCGGCCACTTTTTGTTTGGCGGAACTGGCCTGCGGGAGAAATATTATGCCGAAAACGAGAGTGGCAATTCCTAGGACGATGACTAACAGGGCGAGTATGCGCATGTTTTCTACCTCCTTTATCTTTTACACCTAGATTTCCTAGGTATAGTATACTAGATAATTTCAAGTTGTCAAGTGATTCAGTTCTTTTTTGCATCCGGCTGGTATGCGATAACCTCAACCCTGTGTCCCCTCTCCAGCCAGAGCCATTGGGAAGAAACAATAGATATCGATGGCTGGAGAGGGGAACTAAAAAGAGAGGGGCTTCGCCCCCTCTCGGCGGGCCACTCCCTGTAAATACGGGGTGTTTAAGAGGGGTCACGACCCCTCTTTTTTATCTTCCCCCTCCTTTCTTGAGGGAGGGGGATAGGGGGTGGATTAAGAAAGATATTTACCCTGAACCTGCTTCAAGGTATAATATTTATATCTGCCCGTTGGGCAGAGGAAAGAGGCCTGCCGAGATGCGGCGTTTCTCTCCCCCAGCCTGGGTCTCGATACCGCTCTGTCTGGCGGCGATAAACCTGTTTTCCAACTGCGCCGTGGAAACGTCCAACGTTTTCATCGCGCTGTACGCCCAGGACATCGGCTCATCTAACTTGCAGGTGGGCTTTATTGCCGCCGCTTCCGGCATCGCCTTTCTCGTGTCATCGTTCCTGTTCGGGAGACTGTCCGATATTCACGGCAGGATGAAATACATCCGCATCGGACTCGGTCTCACGGCGGTTTCCTATCTTTCCCAGATTCTGGCCCATTCGCCGATGGCATTGCTGGCCGCCCGGAGCGCGGTAGGCTTCGCCATCGGCATCAATTCCTCGGTTATCATGGCCTACACCTACGAGAACCAGCGGCAGATAGGCAGCTTCATCTCTTACGGGGCGCTGGGATGGCTCCTGGGCGCGGTAACCGCGGCGATTGTAAAGGATTACACGGCGCTGTTCATCATCAGCGCGGTCATCGCCTTCCTGGCGTTCCTCATCTCTTACCTGCTCGTAGAAAAAGCCACCAGCCATATGGAAGTGGCCAGGTTCCCGCTATCATTGATAAAGGCCGACTATAAAATATACCTCGGCTTTTTCCTGAGACAGCTGGGGGGCAATGCCATCTGGACGGTCTGGCCGCTGTATCAGGCCAGTATCGGCGCCACCAAGCTATGGATCGCCCTCGTGGAAGTGACCAACATGGTCGGCCAGATCGTGGCGATGCGTTTCATCGAGAGGTTTAATCCGGCCAGGATGTTCCAGGCGGGACTGCTTCTTTCGGCGATTGTTTTCGTCGTCTACGGCCTGCTGACGCGGTACTGGCAACTCATACCGGTGCAACTGTTCCTGGCCGTAGCCTATTCCAGCATGTTCGTCGGGGCTTTGAGCTACCTCCTGAGACATCACCCGGAGTACGGCACCACCGCCGGCCTGATGAACTCCGCCAACGCCGTCTCAGGAGTCTTCGGGCCGTTCCTGGGAGGGGCTGTCTCCGAGGCATGGGGCTACGCGACATTGATGTACGTGGGAGCAGGTACGACACTACTGGGCTTATTTTTCACGCGGGGTTTAAAAGTGAGGACGCCGAAAACGACTAACGGGGGAAAGGGGGCGTAATGATCATAGAGCTTCTGGGATTTATGGTCTTTATGGCATTTATACTTGCTATGTGGGAAATACAGATAGAGGGGAAGGACGGATGGGCGGCCAAGTTACCCGGTTGGCGCATTGAAAAGGGACGGGCGGTAAAGCTGGCGGGCGGACGCCCGATAACCGGCTACCATATTTTTATGACCCTTTTTATTATCGGGATGATCCATCTGCCCCTGTTCTTTGTCCCGTGGAGCTGGCGACTGGAGGTTCTCCTCATCGGTTTTTATCTGGGCATGCTTTTGCTGGAAGACTTTTTATGGTTCGTCTTGAATCCGTACTACGGCATCAAGAACTTCCGCAAGGGAAAAATCTGGTGGCATAAGAACTGGTGGGGGCCGGTGCCGTCTTTCTACTGGATACTAATGATAATAGTCATAATATTGATATATTTCGGCTGGACGGCCATTTAGAAAAACGCCGTACATCACGCCATTTTATTTCACGATGCCATATATCCTATAATAGAGATGTCCCTATGAGTACTACAAATTTGACTAAAAGCATAGATAATAACTTCTGGCAGGCGCTTTTCGGCGCTGATTCCATAGCCGTCATCGGCGCTAAAAACGACATCGGTTCGTGGGGACACGATGCCATGCGCGCCTCGGTAGAGTCGGCCAGGGCTAAAGCCGGCCGGCGGGTCTACGCGGTGAATCCTAACGTCCCGGAGGTGCTGGGGGTAAAATCGTATAAAAGCATCCTGGATATAGCCGAGTCGGTGGAACTGGCGATTATCGTGGTGCCGGCGCCGGTGGTGCCCCAGGTCTTCCGCCAGTGCGTGGAGAAAAAGGTCAAAGCCGCCGTCATCATCTCGGCGGGATTTGCCGAGGTAAATGAGGGGGTCAAGCTGCAGGCCGAACTGTTGGCCATCGCCAGGAAGGCGGGACTGCATTTCGTCGGTCCTAACTGCAACGGCCATGCGGATATGTATTCGCGGGTGGCCAGCCTCGGCTTTGCCAGCCGGATCCCCGCCGGCCCGATGTCACTATTAAGCCAGAGCGGTACGCTGGGCGCCAGCATCATGCAGATTGCGGCGGGTCGGGGCATCGGGCTCAGCAAAGTGGTCAGTACAGGAAACGAGGCGGATATGCATCTCGAGGATTACCTGGCATATCTGGCGCAGGACGACCATACCCGCGTCATTGCCCTGTACATCGAAGGGTTGAGGGAAGGCCGGCGTTTCTACGAACTGGCCAGAGAAATAACGAAGAAAAAGCCCATCGTAGCCATGAAGTCCGGCACCACCGGTGCCTCGGCCAGAGCCGCGCGGTCGCACACGGGGGCGCTAGCCGGCGCGGACGCGGTCTATACGGCGGCTTTCAAGCAGGCAGGAGTTATAAGGGCGGAAGACGAAGAAGAACTCTGCGATATCATCCTGGCTTTGTGCCATGTCCCCCTACCGCGGGGGAACAGGGTGGGCATACTGACCATGGGCGGCGGTTTCGGGGTGGTGACCGCCGAGGACTGCGAGAAAGAGGGACTGGAAATAGCCTCACTCGAACCACAGACGCTGAAAAAAATGAGCGCTATCCTGCCATCACGATGGACGCCCGGCAATCCCGTCGACCTAGTGGGTACGCGACCGGCGGGCGGTGAAAATATCGGGGCGTCCTGTCTGCAACTGCTGCTGGAAGATAAAAACGTGGACTGTATCATATCTCTTTTGCCGCCGATGAACTTCCCCCTCAGCATGATGGGGGAAATGAAACCGGAGCAAATCCACGTGATGCAGAGAGAGAACGCTAAAAACCAAGAAATACTCCACCAGCAGCTAAAAAAATACGATAAGCCGCTGGTGTACATCAGGAGAATGAATATTTATTACGCGCAAGAACCTAATCAACCCGGTGCGCCCAACAAAGTAACGATACCGGAATACACCCACCCGCGTCGCGCCGCCCGGGTATTGCGTTATCTGGCGGGATATCGGAGGTATTTGGCAAGTAATTAGTATTTAGTATTTAGTTTCCCCACCCCTTCTCCCCGCCAATTATTAACTATTCATTATTCTCCTATCCCCTTCCCAGATAAAGCTGGTCTTTGTGGAGCTGGATGAGCTCCAGGACATTCACATGAGGAGGCTGGCAGGCCATATAGACGGCGGCCGCGGCGATTTCCTCCTGGGATAGATACGGTTCGGCGGTCCAGCCGGTTCCGGCGGGGGGCCTGATATCCCGTTCAGTATTGCCGGGATGAAGGATACCGCAGGTGATATTGAACTCGCGGCCTTCTAACGCGGTGGTATGCGTCAGCCCCACCAGTCCGAACTTGGCGCAGCTGTAAGCGACGTTAAACTGGCGAACGCGCGAGGCCGAGATGCTGCCGATATTGATAATGCGCCCACTACCCTGCGCTTTCATAATGGCAAAAGCCGCCCGGGTGCAGAGGAACGGGGCGCGCAGGTTGGTGGCGATAACGTCATCCCAGGCTTCGGTGGGTACCTTATCAATCGGTTCGGCATGAAAAACACCGGAGTTATTAACAAGAATGTCGAGTCGGCCGAAGCGGGCGAGCGTCTTTTTAAAGAGGTTATCTATCTGCGCTTCGATCTTAACATCGGTAGGGATCACCTCGACGTCACGACCTAAAGATGTAATGACTTTAGCGGTGGCGTTTAAGCCTTCAACGTTACGCGCTGCCAGGACGAGGCTGGCGCCCTCTTTAGCGAAGGCGATAGCGATAGCCTTACCGATACTACGGCTGGAACCGGTTACCAGAGCGATTTTGCCGTCGAGTTGACCCATCAGAGAGACCTCCGTATAACAAATTAATCTTGTTCGATATTTCCAGGGTTTTTACCTTACCCCCTATGTCCCCCTCTCCTTTCAAGGAGAGGGGGAAGATATTTGGAAGAGGGGCTGACGCCCCTCTTAAACGCCCCTTTAGCGGCCGTACCAGCCCTTGCCCTTACCTTTGCCCTTGAGCAGGCCGCGGACATAACCCGCCTGGCCGATGTGGTTGCTGTTGGCCCAGAACTGCCCGGCTAGAGTCTCATTAACATTATGCTTGTTTTTAAAGGTCGGACTAAAATAGTCACGGTAAAGCTCTTTTTCATCTAGTTTATGGTTTATGTAGTTATCCACCTTGCTGATAATCGCCCGGTAATATTCCAAGATAACATTAACCGGAGGCGATTTGAACGTTTTTGCCTGTTCGGCGGTATGCCCAAAGCCGGTCTCCGCTGGGTCGGGTTGGCGGCCGAAGCGGGCATGCCACTTGTCCTTTATCCAGAGTTGCTCTTCTCCCATCACCTCAGACATATTCCTGTCAATGCCCCGGATAACGTGCCAGACCAGCCAGCCGATGCTATTGCAGTCCGGCGCGGGCTGGCGGTTCAGGTCGCCTTTTGTCAGTCCATCAACCACTTTCTCCAGTTCCTGCGATTGCCGCTGAAACGAGTCGAGCACAAGCTTTTGCCATTTCATTTTACAGCACCTCCTGTGTTAAGTACCAAGTAAGCAGAACCCATATTAAACCTCACCCCCTGACCCCCTCTCCAAACTCTAGATTTTTTTAAGAAGTATAACCAACTTGTTTGGAGAGGGGGAGGAATTTGAGAGGGGGCTCCGCCCCCTCTCGCTGCGCACTCCCCTTTTTACAGGACTTCGTCCCTCTTAAACGCCCTGTATTAAACGGTTGGCGATGATGCTACGGTGCACTTCGGAGATGCCGACATAGATTTCCAGCATCTTGGCGTCGCGGTAAAGTCGCTCGATAGGCAATGACTTCATCGTGCCGTAAGAGCCGTGGACCTGCATGGCCATCCGGGTGACCTCGACCGCCACCTGCGAGGCGAAGAGCTTGGCCATCGAGGACTCGTACTGGATGCCTTGGCCCCGGTCGCGCAGGAAAGCGGTGCGGTAGACCAGCCAGCGGGCGGCCTCAATGCGGGAAGCCATCTCCGCCAGCATGTGCTGGATGGACTGCATTTTAGAAATCGGCCTGCCGCGGGCCTGTCGCTGACGCGCATAGTCAAGTGATAAATCCAGTGCCGCCTGGGCCACCGCCACACCCTGCATCGCCACGCTCATCCGCTCAACGCTGATAGCCTCCAGCAGGATATCGAACCCTTGCCCTTCTTTGCCGATGAGATTTTCTTCCGGCACAAAAACGTCATCGAGATTCACAATCGAGGTGCCCAGACCGCGAAGTCCCATCGTTTCCAGGACTTCCTGGACGGTAAAACCCGGCGACTTCTTTTCCACAATAAAAGCGTTCAGCCCTTCACCCTCGCGGCGGGCGAAAAGGAGAACGATATCCAGCGCGGGCGCCAAAGACATGAACATTTTCTGTCCGTTAATGACAAAGCCCTTACCGCGGCGGCGAGCGACGGTGGTTATGGCGGCGGGGTCCGAACCGGTATCAGGCTCGGTAAAGCCGACGCCCCCCAGCCACTCGCCCCTCGCCAGCGGCGTGAGAAGTCGCCGCTTCTGCTCCTCAGTACCGAAGCGATAGATACCTTCCTCAGGGACGGTATTGACCGCCATGATCGCCCCCACAGACACGGATGCTTTACAAATTTGTTCCAACGCCAAAATAAAGCTAACATAGCCGGCGCCGCTGCCTCCATAACGAGCAGGATAAGGCAGTCCCAGAAAACCGCGCCTGCCTATCTCTTTAGCCAGGTCAGCGGGGAACTCGTTAGAACGGTCGGTTTCCGCCGCCCGGGGCAGTACTTCCTTTTCGGCAAAGTCCTTCGCCAGACTCTGCAGCATTTTCTCCGATTCACTCAGGTTAAAATCCATCGCAACTCTCCGCTAAACAAACCAGATATCCAGGCACATGACAAGAAAAATCATTCCCAGATAAGGGAAAGAGGAAAGTCGATACAGCTTCCAGGCATCAGTTGCAGCACGCGAAACTACCAACCTAACCGTCGCGAAGACCATTACTATACCCAGGACATTGGCGAGAACCAGATAGAGCCAGTCGAAACCCCCGACGAAATACAGGGCGATAGAGACGGTATAGAGCAATAATGAAAAGACCAGCAGGATTTTCACGGAATCCCTGATCTCAAGATTAATGGGGAAATAGTTAAGTCCCGCCTGACGGTAATCATCACGGTGGGCGATATTGACACTCCAGACATGCAGCGGCAGCCAGGCGGCGATTAAAAGACAAAGAAACAGCAATTCCCAGCTTAAAGAACGACTCATCGCGAGCCAACCCACTAAAACGGGGGCACAGCTGGCAAGGACACCCTGAGGGTAAACGCAGGTAACCTTCTTGCGCCAGGTAGCGGCCACCAGCGTGCCCGAGGCGTCCACCAGAAAGACATAAGGATCAAGATACCAGGCCAGGCCAAGTCCGATAGCGATGAGGCCGAGTATTAGCGGCAATACCTTGCCCGGCGGGTAAATAGTTTTCGCCGGGAGAACCCTCAGGCAGGTGCGCCGCATGCGGGCATCGATATCGCGGTCGAGATAGTTGGTCAGGCCGTTGGCGC
>CAZEUJ010000035.1:0-15783 GCA_964514525.1 uncultured Dehalococcoidaceae bacterium | reverse complement strand
AGCTGGTCGCCGATAGCCCGGTGGATGAGCGTCGCCACCACCGAGGAGTCCACCCCTCCCGAGAGGGCGTTGATGACCCTGCCGTCGCCCACCTGTTCTTTAATCCGTGCCATACTCTCGCTGACGAAGCTGCCTATCGTCCAGTTGCCTTTGCACCCGCAGACTTTATAGACGAAGTTGCGCAGGATGGTCTTCCCTTCCGGGGTATGGGCTACTTCCGGGTGGAACTGTAGTCCGAAAATGTTACGGCCGTTGCCGATGACAGCGTAGGGCGAGTTTTCTGTGTAGGCGAGGGCGGTGAAACCCGGCGGCATCGTCTCGATTTTGTCGCCGTGACTCATCCAGACCGTCGTCGATTCCGGTAATTTGGCGAACAGGGGAGAGTCCAGGTCGTTCAGGTGCAAAACGGCATGTCCGTACTCCCGCCTGGTGCCTGCCGTAACCTGACCGCCGAGTTGCTTGGTGATGACCTGCATGCCGTAGCAGATGCCCAGCACCGGCAGGCCGCTTTCATAAACGTAGGCCGGCGCCAGGGGGGCGTCGGTCTCATATACGCTGGCCGGTCCGCCGGATAATATGAATCCTTTAGGATTCAGCGGTTCGATTTTTTCCCAGGGGGTATCGTGGGGCAGTAACTCGCAGTAGACCTGCGCTTCGCGTACCCGCCGGGCGATCAGCATGTTGTACTGGGAGCCGAAGTCCAGTACGATGATTGCCTCACGTTCGGCCCCGGAAACGGCTTCTTCAGTGACTGCCGGCTGTTCGCCGCCGATTTTCTTAGCAATTTCCAGATAGGTGGAGACTTCGATGTCGTCGGTGGTGGCTACGCGGTGGCTTTCGTCGGGGTGGGTTACGCTGCTTTCATCATCCATAGAATAATTTACCATAACGCCCCCTTTTCGCGCAACCCCTGTATTGCATTTCACTTTCTTGCCTTAGGGCAATATGTTTTTGTAAAATGTTAGCAAAACCGCCGGTTTGTGGCAAGTGGGCATTTTGATTTATGAGTATTTTGTCGCTGAGTCATGCTACGCCCAGGATCAATCTGTTTTTTATCTCTGTCCTTCTCAAAATTGTTGCTTCGGCTCTATCCGCGGTCGGCTTCGTCCTGGCCAGTGCCGCTTTTTCCGTGTCCAGCACCGTTGTCTGGCTGGCTTTTTTCGCCGTCCTGCTGATGGTAGCTTCGCCCGATACGGATATTTATCTCAAGTACCGTATGCGCTGGCTCAGGCCCGCCGCTATGACCATAATCGTCATTTTCTGCGTCGTCGGTCTTGTACTGCTCGTGCTTGCCCTTACTATAGGATTGAAAAATATTAATTCAAATAAGCCCGAAGGAGAGATATCCCGTCTCATGGTATCTCTGGATAGGGTGTTCGGCTATAACGACGCCACCGCGCTTTCGCACCAGGCCGCCGAAAATCTTTTAGACGGAAAAAATCCCTACGCCGAAGCGAATATCGTCAGCGCTATGATTAAGTTCAATGGTGCCACGGATAAATTGACGCCGCTACGGGAAGGCAGGTTTGCCGATGTTTTTCCTTATCCCACGCCCGACCAGCTTGAGCAGCTCTGGCAGGAAGCGGCTCAGGACCCCACCCGTGTCCCACCCGAGCTCGAAACAAAGCTGAACTATCCCGCCGGCTGTTTTTTACTTGCGGCCCCTTTTATCTGGCTGGGCGTTAGTGATTTCCGCCTGATTTACCTTATCTTTCTCGTACCGGCTCTGGTCTACGTAATAATTAAAGTACCTAAGGATTATCGATTGTTTTTCATCGCGGCTCTTATCGCCAGCGTCGAATTATGGAATTCTCTGGCCGCGGGGGAGACGGGGTTCCTGTATTTCCCGTTTCTTTTACTAGCCTGGGTGCTCTATCGAAGGAATTTATGGGTATCTGCCCTGTTCATGGCTCTGGTGGTAACTACCAAGCAGATAACCTGGTTCTTTCTGCCTTTTTATTTGATCGTCATCCTCCGTACCATTGGCTGGCGGAGAATGCTGGGGGTGGTCGCTATCATTATCGGGGTGTTTATCGCCGCCAATGCCTGGTTTTTCGCCCGCGACCCCGCGCTCTGGCTCTCTTCGATATTCGCGCCCGTAACGGAAAAAATGTTTCCTCTGGGGGTAGGCGTGATATCTCTGGTTACCGGTGGGCTTACCGTTCAGTCGACGCTAATATTTAATATTATGGAATATTGTATTTTTGCCCTGTCTGTTATCTGGTATTACTTCAACTGCCGCCGCTACCCGGATACCGCCCCCGTGCTGTCCGTACTGCCTTTGTTCTTTGCCTGGCGCAGCCTCTGGGGCTATTTTTTCTATATTGATATCATTGTCCTGGCGGCCATTCTTATCAACGAATACGGGGCGAGGTCAAACAAGAATCTGGATATGCCTCCCGCGCCGTCAATTGACTCATAAGCTTTATTATTTCCAGGTCAACCACGTGTTCAGCAGGTAGTTCCACAATGTGGCGATTATAATGCCGATGAGGTTGGATACCAGGTCATAGACACCCCAAACATGGTAGAGCAACGCGTAGACTCCGGCCTGGACGCCGGCACCTGCCAGGCATATTACGTTGAATTTTAGCAGGCGTATCACGAAGCTGGCGCCCGGGGAGCGGCGGTCGCGAAACGTGAAAAATTCATTTAACGTAAAATTGGATATTATCGAAGCCTCGATGGCAATCGCCAGAGCCAGGAAGTCCTTTTCCCCCATGCCGCCGAACCGGGTCAGCAGCCAGAATATGCCCAGGTTTACTCCCACCCCGCTGGCTCCTACGAGGCAGAATTTTAGAAACCTCAGGAGTTCTCCCGTCCGCCACATCAGACTAAAAAGGTGCTTTAGGTATTCGATTTGCTGTCGCGCGTTCAGTTTGCTTTCCCCGCCGCTTCGACTGCTGAAGGTATAGGGGACTTCCGCCGCACTCTGGAGTTTTCCTACCATGAGAATCTCCAGGAGTATCTTATAGCCTCTCGGCTTCAGCCGGGCTTTACTTATCGCTTGCCGTTTGAAAGCAAAAAATCCGGACATGGGATCTTTGACCGCCCTGGTGGCTGGCAGCAGCAGGTGGGCGAGGATTATCGCTTCCTTCGATATTATTCTTCTGGTAAGACCCCACTCCTTCATCCCTGCCCCCTGGACATACCGGCTGGCGATGACAATATCCGCGCCGCTTTCCGTTTGGCTTAATATATCCGGGATAACCTCCGGCGGGTGCTGCAAATCGGCGTCCATCACCACGATGGTGCTGCCGTCGCTGTGGTCAATTCCGTGGACGACCGCCGTCGCCAGTCCTCTTTCCTCTTTACGGACCAATACCCGTACCGGATACTTGCTGGAGAAGCTGTTGATAAGCTCGGCCGTCCCGTCTTTACTGTTGTCGTCAACGAATACCACTTCGTAATCGCGCGGAGATAGGGCTCTGTCGATACGCTCCAAAAGGGGGGTAATGTTTTCCCGCTCGTTATAGGTGGGTATGATAATGGAAATCGATTTGCTCATCCTGCGTCCGTTCAGACTGCATCATATCATAGCTGAGTGCTGATTGGCAAAATTGGTTATTAGTTATTTCGAAGGAAATGCTATACTATCCTCGAATGGAGTACGTATATTTTAGTAATAGTCCTGCCGCCACCTCCGCAGTCGGTAAAAAGATAGGAAAGCATCTCGCCGCCGGCGCCGTTATCGCCTTAATCGGTGAGCTGGGTTGCGGTAAGACCCTGCTGACCCGCGGTATCTGCGCTGGGCTGGGTGTGCCGCTACGGCAGGTCAATAGCCCGACTTTCGTTCTGGTCAACGAGTACCGCGGCCGTCTGCCCGTTTTTCATCTCGACCTCTATCGCATTGGTAATGAAGCTGACGGCGTTGAGCTCGGCGTTACGGACTACCTCCGGCGTGCCGCTTCCGGAGTGATGATTATCGAGTGGGCAGAAAAGATTCTACCCCTTCTCCCCTCCGACCTTTTGAAAGTCGAGTTTCAAATACTGTCTGCCCGGCAGCGGCGTATCACTTTTACGTCAACTGGAAAAAAGCTCGGCAATCTGTTCGGGGAGTTTAAAAAATTATGATTGTGCTGGGCATCGATACCTCCGGTTACGTTAACGCCGTGGGCGTGGTTGACGGCAGACGCATGCTGGCGGATAATACATTTCCGGCGAAGACCGACTCTCTGGAGCAGATTGTCGTTAACATTGATACCACTTTAAAAAATGTCGGGTTGACCATTGATGATGTTCAGGGAATCGGAGTAGGGCTGGGGCCTGGCTCGTGGACCGGCATAAGGGTAGGGGTGACCGTGGGTAAAATGCTAGCTTTCAGCATGGGCAGGCCGGTCTGTGGCGTGCCCACTTTAGAAGCTCTGGCTTTTACCGCCCGGCACGAAGCCCCGCTTATCTGCCCCGTTATCGCCGTCGGCGCCGGCGACGCCGTTTACTCTGGCCTGTATCGTGCTGAAGGGCAAGAGGTCCGGCGAATCGGGGATTATTACATCGGTGATGTTAAAGGTTTGACAGCCATAATAACTGAGCCCTGTATTTTGGTAGGCACGGGAGTACGGCCATACGCACGACTTCTCACGCAGGCAACGGGTATAGAGGTCAGGGCTTTAGAAGCTTTACCGTCCGGCGCCGCTGTCGCTTCGCTGGCGGCCGTTCGCCTTACCCGAAACAATTCTGACGATGCCCTTGCCCTGACGCCTCTTTATCTTAAAGAATCGACCGCTAAAATGTTTGTCAACAAATATTCAAGAGAGTAACTTGATAACATGCTTGTTTTAGGTATCGAGACATCCTGTGACGAGACCGCCGTAGCTGTGGTCGCCGACGCTAAAACTGTCCTGTCCAGCGCCATTTCCACGCAGCTTGACCTGCTAAAGAAATACGGCGGCGTGGTGCCGGAGATTGCCGCCCGCAGGCATACGGAGCTTATTGGCTACGTTATTAAGGAAGCCCTGGATACTGCCGGTAAAACCTTGGATGATGTCGAGGCCATCGCCGTTACCTCGCGGCAGGGACTGGTCGGCTGCCTGATGGTCGGCGCAGCGGCGGCCAAGACGATATGCTATGTTAAAAATATACCCCTTATCGGCGTGCATCACATCGAAGGGCATATTTTCGCCAATCTGCTTTCCCACCCCGATTTGCCCTTTCCCCACGTCTGCCTGACCGTCTCCGGCGGGCATAACATGCTGGTATATGTTTCGGAGCCCTGCCACTACGAAGTTCTCGGTACAACACTGGACGATGCGGCCGGCGAGGCTTTCGATAAGATAGCAAAATTCCTCGGCCTGGACTTCCCCGGCGGCCCGGTCATTGATAAGCTTTCGCGTCAGGGTAACCGTACCGCTTTTATATTCCCCCGCCCCATGATTGGCAGTAAATCGTTCGATTTCAGTTTTAGCGGGCTCAAGACGGCGGTAGTGAATAGGTTCAAGGACCGCCTCGCCCGCCGTGAAGTTCTGCCCCTCGCCGATATCGCCGCGAGCTTTCAGGAGGCCGTCGTGGACGTTCTGGTCGCTAAGACGATGCGGGCGGCGCTGGAAAAAGGTGTTACGGTTATCAGCGTTACCGGCGGTGTCTCTGCCAATAGCCGACTCCGCCAGGTTTTTGCGGAGACCTGTAAAAAGAAGGGAATTGAAGTATTTTTTCCTGAATTCTCCCTGTGTACAGATAACGCCGCTATGATTGCTGCCGCTGGATACGCTAGAATGGTGCTGGGGGAAAGGTCGGATTTACGTCTCAACGTGTTTCCCAACGCTCCGCTTGGGGGATAATATGAAGACGAGGATAGAAAAGGTTGATCCCATCGATCCCGATTCCAAAATCCTTGAGCACGCCGTCAGGCTGATAGACCGTGGTGAAGTAGTCGTTTGTCCCACCGATACCGGCTATGCGTTTTCCACAAATGCCCTGGACGCCCGCGCGGTGGGCAGAATCTTTCACCTGAAGGGTCGCGTTTTCTCTAACCCGATACACATTGCCGTCAGCTCTATCGACGAGGCGGATAAATATGCCTTCGTCACCGATGCTGCCCGCTATCTGGCCGGCCGCTATCTCCCGGGCGCTTTAACGATGGTGCTGAAGAAAAAAGAAATAGTCCCGACGATTCTGGTGGCTGGACTGGACACCGTCGGCATCCGCATCCCTGCTAATAAGATCATATTACTACTGGCGGAGATGACCGGCCGTCCCCTCACCACCACCAGCGCCAACATCAGCGGCAGGCCGGGTACTTATTCTATTGACGAAGTTACTGCGCAACTCGGCGATAACCTCACGCAGGTGGCCATGGTGCTTGACCAGGGCACGCTAAAGTCCCGCGAACTATCCACCATCGTTGATTTGTCGGTCAGCCCGCCGCAGCTTATCCGGCAGGGGCGTATCTCCTGGCTGGAAATCCGTGAAACATTAAGTCTTTTTCACCGTCCGGAAGAAACCGGTAACGCTTGATATAGGAGGTTAGGTACGTGCGTATTGCAGTCGGCAGCGACCACCGGGGATGTCATCTGAAAAGTACTGTTATTAGTGTAATTACCGAAGCCGGCCATACCTATCACGACTTCGGCTGCTATACGGAGGATGCCGTCGATTACCCCGATATTGCCGTGCAGGTAGCTGAAGCCGTAGCTCGGGGCGAATATGATAGAGGCATCCTCATTTGTGGCACCGGTATCGGTATGTGCATTGCCGCCAACAAAGTACGGGGCATCCGTGCCGCCCAGTGCTATGATGTCTTTACCGCCCACCGTTCCCGCCTCCATAACGATGCCCAGATCTGCTGCCTGGCGGCGGAGGAGATCGACATTAAAGTCAAAGCCATCGTTGAGGACTTTCTTTCTACTGAATTTGAAGGTGGACGTCACATCGCGCGCATAAATAAAATAAAGAAAATCGAGGACGAACAGTGTAAGCAAGGAGGTGCCTGTGAATAATAGCTGCTTCCGTTTTAAAGTAGGGGATTTTGAATGCCTGGCCGTCGCTGACGGTTCTCATACCTACGCCCCACCCCAATTCCCCCCTCCTGAGGTGCTGCTTTTTGCCAACGCTTCCCCGGAATCTCTCGCATCGGTACGGAGTCAATACAAATTACCGACGCCTTGGACGGAATGGGTAAGCCCTTACATCTGTCTGATTATCAATACCGGTAAGCACCTGGTGCTGGTGGACACGGGAGCGGATGGTCTCGCGCCAACTACCGGCAAGCTTATCCAAAACCTGCGGGCGGTAAATATCTCCCCGGAAGACATTGATATTGTCATCAATACCCACGGTCACCCGGACCATCTCGGCGGTAATACCGATACGGAAGGTCAGCCGGCCTTTCCCGCGGCGCGTTACGTTATCTCCAGAGACGAGTGGACTTTCTGGACCTCCTCTCAGGCGGAGCAAAAGATTGATGAGCATTCTAGAGAAATCCTGGTGAATACCGCCCGCCGGAACCTCCTCCCGCTTAAGGACCGGCTGGATTTAGTTGATGGTGAGACCGAAATCGTCCCTGGCATACGCACGATTTCAGCGCCGGGTCACACTCCCGGGCTTGTGACTTTAGCCATTATTTCTAAAAACGAGCGGTTGCTGTGTATCTCGGATGTCGTTCTCCATCCTGTACACATGGAAATGCCTGAATTGTTTTCCGTAGTCGATGTCGTTCCTGGTCTGGTTGCCGCCAGCCGGCGTAAACTTTTAGGCATGGCCTCCGCCGATAAATCTCTGGTGATGGCTTTTCATTTTCCGTTCCCGGGCCTTGGCAGGGTCGCCCGCAAAGGCAAGTCATGGAGATGGCAACCTTTATAATTCATTCACTTAGCTTGACAATAAACGCATACTCGTGTTATCTTTAGATACGGGCTTCACTCTAAAAATATTTCCCCGGTCCGTCTCGAGAGACGGTTATTTTTTTAGTAGCGCTTTTTAAGGGGCATAAGATGAAAAGTGACGCTGTGAAAAAAGGAATTGAAAGGGCGCCGCACCGGTCGCTGCTTTACGCCCTGGGCTGCTCTAAGGAAGAAATTGATAAACCGTTTATCGGCATCGTCAATAGCTTCACGGAGATTGTGCCCGGTCATATCCACTTGCGTTCTATCGCCGCAGCGGTGAAGGAAGGGGTGCGTGCCGGCGGGGGCGTTCCCTTTGAGTTCAATACGATTGCCGTCTGTGATGGCATTGCCATGAACCATGCCGGTATGAAGTACAGTCTGCCCAGCCGCGAGCTCATTGCCGACTCCGTCGAAATTATGGCGGAGGCCCATGCCTTTGATGCCCTGGTCTTTATCCCCAACTGCGATAAGATAACTCCCGGCATGTTGATGGCTGCGTTGCGGTTGAATCTTCCCGCTATCTTCGTCAGCGGCGGCCCCATGCTGGCCGGTCACGTTGACGGAAACAAGGTCGACCTTAATAACGTCTTCGAAGCCGTCGGCGCCGTGTCTGCCGGTAATATGTCGGAGGCGGAGCTCACCCGTCTTGAGCGGTTAGCCTGCCCCGGCTGCGGTAGCTGTGCGGGTATGTTCACCGCCAACACGATGAACTGCCTGACCGAGGCCCTCGGTATGGGCTTGCCGGGCAACGGCACTATCCCCGCAGTGGATGCCCGCCGTGAGGCGCTGGCCCGCCGGGCTGGTGAGCGTGTGGTCATGCTGTTAGCTGAAGATACCCGCCCGCGCGAAATTATCAATGCTGACGCCATTTTTAACGCATTAACGGTTGATATGGCTTTGGGCGGCAGCAGTAATTCGGTACTGCACCTCATGGCTATTGCGAATGAGGCCGGTATCGATTTCAAACTTCCGGTTATAAATGAGATAAGTCAGCGTACGCCCTATCTCTGCAAACTAAGACCCTCCGGCCCTCATCACATCGAGGACCTTGACCGGGCAGGCGGCATACCCGCCGTTATGGGTGAGCTTAAGACCCTTTTGAAATTAAAATCGCTTACTGTGACCGGTAAAACTGTGGGGGAAAATATCGCCGGTGTTAAGACGTTAAATCATCAGGTTATCCGGTCGATAAACAATGCCCATTCGGCCACCGGCGGCCTGGCCCTGCTTTTCGGTAACCTGGCGCCGGAGGGGGCGGTGGTCAAGAAAGCGGCGGTTGCCCCGGAGATGATGGTGCACCGCGGACCTGCCCGCGTCTACGATTCCGAGGAGGAGGCCACGAAAGCTATCATGGACAATAAAATTAAAGCCGGCGATGTGCTGGTCATCCGCTACGAGGGCCCCAAAGGCGGTCCCGGTATGCGCGAAATGCTCATGCCGACTTCTCTCATTACTGGCATCGGCCGGGAAAAAGACGTTGCTTTGATTACCGACGGCCGGTTTTCCGGGGCTACCCGCGGCGCCTCTATCGGCCATGTCTCGCCGGAGGCGGCCGCCCGCGGCCCTATCGCCGCTGTAAAAGAGGGGGATATGATTAATATCGATATCCCCGGTAATAAACTTAATATTGAGCTTACGGACAAAGAAATTTCCGACCGCCTCAAAAAGTTGCCCGCTTTCGAGCCGAGGGTAAAATCGGGTTACCTCCGCCGCTATATCGAAAAGGTTTCTTCAGCCAGCACCGGCGCGGTCTTGGAACGTTAAAAGGGAGTACTCTTATGAAAAAAATAGGTGCCCAGATAATCTGTGAAAGTCTTATCGCCGAGGGCGTCGATGTCATGTTCGGCTTCCCCGGCGGTGTCCTGCTGCCCTTTTATGATACCCTGCCCCAGTACCCGCAGCTCCGCCACATCCTGGTGCGCCACGAGCAATGCGCCGCCCATGCCGCCGATGGCTACGCCCGCGCTACCGGTAAGGTGGGCGTCTGCATGGCTACCTCCGGCCCCGGCGCTACCAATCTGGTGACCGGCATTGCCAACGCTTATATGGACTCGGTCCCGATAGTGGCTCTGACCGGTCAGGTCTCCACGCCGTTCATCGGCAAGGACGCCTTCCAGGAGATTGATATTACCGGCATCACGCTGCCCATTACCAAGCATAGCTATCTAGTGACGGAGACCGCGGAACTGGCGACTATCTTTAAAGAGGCTTTTTACATCGCCCGAACCGGCCGGCCCGGCCCCGTGCTTATCGACCTCCCCCGCGATATCCAGCTGGAACAGGCGGAATACGTCATTCCCCCGGGAGAGGTCAAGCTGCCCGGTTATAAGATACCCACTAAAGGGCATCCCACTCAGCTTAAGAGTGCCGCTGCGTTGATAAACGCCGCCCACCGGCCGCTGATTATTGCCGGGCGGGGTGTCATTATCTCCGAGGCTAGTGATGAGCTGAAAAAGTTCGCCGAGACCGCCCAGATTCCGGTTATCACCACGCTGCTGGGCATCGGCTGCTTCCCGGAGAATCATGTGCTCAGCTATGGCATGGCTGGCATGCACGGTTCCGGCTACGCGAATAAAGCTATTGATAGTACCGACCTTCTTATTGCCATCGGCATGAGGTTTGACGATAGGGTGACGGGTAAAATCAGCGCTTTTGCCCCTCATGCCAAAATTATCCATATCGATCTGGACCCGGCGGAAATCGGTAAGAACCTGCGCGTCGACGTGCCTATCGTCGGCGATGTCAAGGCCGTGCTCCAGGCCATGCACAAGATGACTGAAGTCCGCCAGCACGTCGAGTGGCTTCAGCAGCTAGAGGCCTGGCGCAAGGAGCACCCGATGCTGGAAGTACGGGGAGGTTCTGAGCTACTGCCGCAATATATTATCCAGCAGCTGTACGAAGCTACCCGCGGTGAGGCTGTTGTCGTCACCGGGGTCGGCCAGCACCAGATGTGGACCGCCCAGCACTATATCTTCAACGAGCCCCGTAACTTTATCTCTTCCGGCGGCCTGGGTACAATGGGCTTCGGCCTTCCGGCGGCGATGGGCGCCAAGGTCGGCCGCCCCGACCGGACCGTCTGGCTGATTGATGGTGATGGCAGCCTCCAGATGACCATTCAGGAGCTGGCTACTTTAGTCCAGGATAAAATCGCGGTGAAAATCGCGGTGATGAACAACGGCTACCTGGGCATGGTAAGGCAGTGGCAGGAGCTCTTCTACGGCAAGAGGTACGTCGCCACGCCGCTTTCCTGCCCCGATTTCGTAAAGGTTGCCGAGGCGTATTGTATCCCCGGCCTGAGGGTCACCCGCCGCGAGGAGGTAGACGGGGCGATTCAGCAGGCGATGGATTATGACGGTCCTTTCCTGATAGACTTTAAGGTGGAGCCCGAGGAAAACGTGTTCCCCATGGTGCCGCCCGGCGCGTCTGTCGCTGAATTTATGGAACGACCCCAGAAAGAGGTGTCGACATGGCCACGACGAAGCACACCCTAGTCGCTATTGTCCAGGATAAGCCGGGTGTCCTGAATCGCATGGTGAGCCTTTTCCGGCGGCGCGGTTTTAATATTGATAGTATTGCCGTCGGCCATAGTGAAGAGCCACACTTGTCTCGGGTGACGATTGTCGTCAACGGGTCGACCGCCATGGTGGAACAGGTGCGCAAGCAACTGGATAAATTGATAGATGTCGTCCGCGTCTCGGATATCTCCGGCGATAAGATTACCGTGCGCGAACTGGCAATGGTGAAGGTGAAAGCTACCTCATCGACACGCAGCCAGATTCTGGAAATAGCGGATATCTTCCGCGCTAATATCGTCGATGTAGCTTCGGACTCCCTCACCATTGAGATTACCGGCGATGAGGATAAAATCGATTCCATGTTGAAGCTGCTGCGCGGCTTTGGCATTAAGGAAATCGCCCGCACGGGCCGTGTCGCTATGGTCCGGGGCAATATCGGTGTCCCGCCGGCGGAAGAAAAGGCGGCCCGGAATCTAACTAAAAAATAAAACGGAAGGAAGTGGATAACATGGCTGTTATTGATTTCGGTGGCGTAAAAGAAGAGGTCGTCATGAGGAGCGAGTTCCCTATGGCGAAAGCCCGCAAGTTCCTGAAGAACGAGACTATCGCTGTCATTGGCTACGGCGTCCAGGGGCCGGGGCAATCGTTGAACATGAAGGACAACGGCTTCAACGTCATCGTGGGCCAGAGTAAAGACTTTATGCGGGACTGGGACCGGGCGGTAGCCGACGGATGGAAGCCCGGTAAAGACCTTTTTGAAATCGAGGAGGCAGCTGAACGAGGGACAATCATCGAGATGCTGACCAGTGATGCTTCCCAGAAGCAAATCTGGCCTTCAATCAAGAAGCACCTTAAGCCGGGCAAAGCCCTGTACTTTTCCCACGGCTTCTCTATCGTTTATAAAGACCAGACGAAAGTTATCCCCCCCAAGGGCGTCGACGTTATTATGGTAGCCCCCAAGGGCTCGGGTACTTCGCTACGCCGCAACTTCCTCTCCGGGGCGGGCATTAACGCCAGCTTCGCCGTCTTTCAGGACGCCACTGGCCGGGCTAAGCAACGCTGTATCGCTTTAGGTATTGCCATCGGCTCCGGTTACCTTTTCCCCACCACGTTTGAAAATGAGGTTTATTCCGACCTCGTTGGAGAACGCGGCGTGCTGATGGGTGCGTTAGCCGGTATCATGGAAGCCCAGTACGATACCCTGCGTAAGCACGGGCATACCCCCAGTGAGGCTTTCAACGAGACTGTCGAGGAGCTCACCGAGAGCCTGATAAAACTCGTCGCGGAAAACGGTATGGACTGGATGTACGCCAACTGCTCCGCTACCGCTCAGCGCGGCGCCCTCGACTGGAAGCCGAAGTTCAAGAAAGCAGTCATGCCGATCTTTAAAGAGCTTTATGAGAGGGTGGCTGCCGGTGCCGAGACTCGCCGCGTTATCCGCACCTGCGGCGGGCCGGACTATAAGCAGCTTTTGGGCAAAGAGCTTTCCATCATGGGCAACTCTGAGATGTGGCAGGCCGGTAAAGCCACCCGCGCCTTAAGGCCTAAAGAGCCGGAGAAAGCTAATATAAAGACCGCCAAAGGCACCGCCGGCCGGCAGTCTAACTGATTCCCTGCTAACATAAGGCTTAAGAGGGGCATAAAAGCCCCTCTTCTTTTTAAGGGGTGAGGTATAAAAGACTCCCCCCTAGACAATCTAGCTAATACCATATATAATGTATCTAACCATGTCGTACCATAGATGTTCTTATCCGCGGAGAATTAACCTTATCCTTATCCGCCCCTCTCTAATTCAGTAGAGAGGGGAACCGGCGTTTTTATCTCGAAATAATTCTCCAGGGAGGAACATATAATGGACAGGGTTATCATCTTTGACACTACACTGAGGGATGGGGAGCAGGCGGCGGGGGGATCTCTCAACGTTCAGGAAAAGCTCGAAATCGCCCGTCAACTCGAGAGGCTCGGCGTTGACGTTATCGAGGCCGGCTTTCCTGCCAGCAGCCCCGGCGACTTTGAAGCGGTCAGTCATATTTCGCAGGAAATAAAAAAATCCTCGGTCTGCGCCCTGACCCACGCCAACATCAATGCTATCGACCGCGCCTGGGAGGCGATTAAGGTTGCCACACGACCCCGTATACACATCTTCCTCTCGGCTTCCGATATTCATCTGGTCCACCAGCTCAAGAAGACCCGTGAGGAAATACTGAAAATGGCCTGCGACTCGGTAGCCCGGGCTAAGGACTATACCGCCGATATCGAGTTCTCGCCGATGGACGCCAGCCGCACCGAACCGCAGTATCTTTACCAGATTCTGGAAGCGGTCATCGATGCCGGCGCGTCTACGGTCAACATCCCCGATACGGTAGGCTACGCCATCCCCGGAGAGTTTGGCGGATTGATACGCGGCATCTTCCAGAACGTTAAAAACATAGCTAAAGCCGTGGTCAGCGTTCACTGCCATAACGACCTCGGCCTGGCCGTGGCTAACAGCCTGGAAGCTATCCGTCGGGGAGCGCGGCAGGTGGAATGCACTATCAACGGCATCGGTGAGCGGGCTGGCAATGCCTCTCTGGAAGAAATCGTCATGGCTGTCAGGACCCGCAGCGATTTCTTTGGCCTGACTACTAATATCGATACCACTCAGATTTATCGCACCAGCCGGCTGGTCAGCGACCTCACCGGCTTTCTCGTCCAGCCCAATAAGGCTATCGTCGGGGCTAACGCTTTCGCCCACGAATCCGGGATACATCAGGACGGCGTTATCAAGATGCCGATAACCTACGAGATAATCGACCCCAAGACAGTCGGCATTCCGTCGAGCAGCCTGGTGTTGGGTAAACTGAGCGGGCGGCATGCCTTCAAGCAAAGGCTTTCCGAGTTGGGCTATAATCTGCAGGAAGAAGACCTGAACCGGGCTTTTACCGCCTTCAAAGAGCTGGCGGACAAGAAGAAAGACATTACCGACCGCGATATCGAGTCGTTGGTGGCTGAGGAGCAGCGTACTATCTCCGAGGAGTACCACCTTGACCGCCTTCAAGTGACCTGCGGCGACCAGGGTCTGCCCATGGCTGGCGTTCGTCTTGTTGGACCCGGCGGTAAGACCCTCATTGAAGGCGCCGCCCTCGGCACCGGCCCGGTGGATGCCGTTTATAAGGCTATTAACCTGTGCGTTAAAGTGCCCAATTCGCTTACCGAGTTCACGGTAAAATCGGTCACCGAGGGTATCGATGCCATCGGTGAGGTGCTCATTAGGATTGAGAGTGAGGGCGTTACCTATACGGGCCGTGGCGCGGATACAGATATTATCGTTTCCAGCGCCAAGGCTTACATCAACGCCCTTAATCGTTTGCTTTCCGCCCGGAGAAACAGGACAGGAGAAATCAAGTGAATCTGGCTGAAAAAATACTGGCTGCCCATGCCGATAAGAAAGAGGTCGCCCCCGGCGAGTTCGTTAACGTCCGGGTTGACCTGATTGTGTCTAACGATATCACCGCCCCCATCGCCATCCGCGAGTTCCGCCGACTCGGTATTAATAAGGTCTTCGATCCTTCGAAAATCGTCATGGTGCCCGACCATTTCGTGCCGAATAAAGACATTCTCTCCGCCGAGCAGGCCCGGCTGATGCGTGATTTCTGCCACGAGTATGGTATAAAATACTTTGAAGTAGGACAGATGGGCATCGAGCACGTTCTGATTCCCGAACTTGGTCTGGTGCTTCCCGGCGATGCCGTCATCGGGGCGGATTCCCATACCTGCACTTATGGTGCCGTCGGGGCTTTCGCTACGGGCATGGGCTCGACGGATATCGCCGCGGCTATGGCTACCGGCGATATCTGGATGAAGGTCCCGCCGACCATCAAGTTTGTCTATCACGGCACGCTTGGAAAATGGGTAGGGGGTAAGGACCTGATCCTTTATACTATCGGTAATATCGGCGTTGATGGCGCTTTATATGCGGTGATGGAGTTTACCGGCGAGGCTATCGACGAACTTTCGATGGACGGTCGCTTTACCATGGCTAATATGGCTATCGAAGCCGGCGGCAAGGCCGGACTCTTTCATGTGGACAACAAGACCCAGCTTTACATAAAGTCTAAGGCGAAACGCGATTACCTGGTCTACGAACCGGATGCCGATGCCGCCTACGCCGCTACAATCGAATACGATGTTTCGACTGTTGAGCCGCAGGTCTCTATGCCACATTCTCCGGCTAATGCCCGGCCTGTCCGCCAGGTAGGAGATGTCGTAATCGACCAGGCGGTCATCGGTAGCTGCACCAATGGCCGCATCGAGGACCTCCGGCTGGCCGCTCAGATATTGAAAAGACACCGGGTGCATTCCGGCGTCAGGTGTATTATCATACCCGGTACGCAGCAGGTCTACCTCGATGCTCTGGCCGAGGGTCTGATCGAGACCTTCATCAAGGCCGGGGCGGTCGTGAGCACCCC
>CAZEUJ010000034.1:0-15883 GCA_964514525.1 uncultured Dehalococcoidaceae bacterium | reverse complement strand
ACCCCCAAAAACCCCGGAGCCCCCGTTTTACCGGGGGCCCCAGCTAATTGCCAATCGCTAATAACTATTTATGGCCATAGCACTTTAGCCACGTCGTTCAGTCCCAGGTCCAGTAATGCTTTCTTGCTGGGTTTGCCCGTCCTAGGGTCCCAGCCCAGGGCTTCGTAGTATTCCTTGGAGAGTTCGAATTCATCCAGCGTCGCCCCGGCGCGAGGACCTGCTTTCTTCGGCGGTTCCCCGAGCATTCTAGCGTGGTGCTTCCAGGGCGTTTTTATCCCCTCCCGCACGTTGAAAGCCTGTTTCATCGTCTCGATGCGCGCGCCGGTCTTTATCAGTTCTTCCAGGGTCATATCCCAGCCGGTAATTGTCTTAAAAGCCTCTACCAGGTCGTTGATGTGCACATACGCATCCCCGATGACGATCATGCAGATGCCGGCGGCGTTATAGGCGCTGGTTATCCCCATGCCTATTTTATGCGGCTCTCCCCGACCCACCAGCGAACCTCGATTGTATTCCGGTAATGCCCCCGCCGGCAGCGGTCCTTCACCGCCCTGGGTATGGCGACCCGGTGTTGGATTTGCCCCGTAGCCGATGGCGAAGTTGAGGCCGCCCCGCGAGTCATGAGCCGGATACTCCTGCCCGCCGATATGGATGGCGTATTTTTCGGAACCTTTGCCGATTTTCTTCGCGGCTATCTTAACGCCGTCGGCGAGGACGTCCCCGAAGCCCTCGCGCTTGGCCATTTTCTCCGTCATGCCGATGATAGCTTTGGGATCACCCCATTTCATCTCGATGCCGGTGTCTTTCTTGGTGATGATGCCCTTCTCATAGCACTCCAGAGCAAAAGCAATACAGGCGCCCGCCGATATCGTATCCAATCCGTACCTGTTACAGATGTCGTTGACTTTAATAATCGATATCAGGTCGTTGTTGAGCAGATTACTGCCGAACATTGCCAGTGTTTCGTACTCCGGCTTATGCGCATGTTCATCATATTTGAATTCCCCGGTAGATGGCTTCATGATGCCGCCGCAGCCGACCGGGCAGTGCCAGCAGCCGTATTTCCTTTCCTGCTGGGCTTTGACTGGTTCCGCGCTGATGTCTTTGAACTTGGGGAAGTCGATTACCGCCACGCCGTCCCAGTTCTTGCACGGAGCGTCATCGGATTCGCAGCTCATGTTAAAGAGGAAAGAGGTGCCGAAACCCCCTATCATCTCCGAACGCGGGTTCTTGTTCTGCACGTGCCTCTTCCTCATTTCCCTGGAGGCCGCTTCATCGGCCACGGGTATTTTCATATTACCCTTGACCGCAATAGCCTTAAGCTTTTTCGACCCCATTACCGCCCCGAGGCCGGAGCGCCCGGCGGCTCTTCCTTTGTTGTTCATCACCGCCGCGATGAGGGATAATTTCTCCCCTGAGGGACCTATACAGGCGACTTCCAGCTCTTTACCGTGCTCCGCCCGGAGAATATCCTGAGTCTCGAAGGTGTCCTTGCCCCAGAGTTTTGAGGCATCTTTTATTTCCGCTTTGCCGTTATCGACTAAGAGGTACACCGGCTTATCGGACTTGCCGGTAAAAAACACGGCATCGTATCCGGCGAATTTCAGGTAAGGGCCTACGTTGCCGCCGGAGTTAGCATCGCCCCAGCCGCCGGTCAGCGGCGACTTACCGACCATGACGTACCGGGAGCCGCCCATCGCATCCGTGCCGGTGAGTACACCGGTGACGATACCCAGAATTGCGTCCGGACCCATCGGGTCGACGCCAGCTTTCTGCCGGCTGAATAGTATCCTGGCGCCCAGTCCATAACCCCCCAGAAAATCACGTCCCATTTTCTCATCGAGGGGTTCTTGTTTAATCTGCTTTTTGGAAAGGTCTACCCAGAGTATCTTCCCCATGAAGCCATGTGCCATAAAAAATCCTCCTTAAAATACAAATATTTTTCGTCTTTAACAAATGGCTCAATATGAAGCTTACAATGGGATACAAATCGTTGTCAAACAATAATTTTTCATTCGTAAAATGAACGTAAAATGTCTTAATTGTATTAGAACAAATATTCCATAAATCAGCATCATTGACATGGATGTAAAAAACGGATTAACATAGCTTCAAGAGTCCAGGAGGTTGATATGTCACCCGTTCTTAAAGATAAAGTCGCTATTATCACCGGGGCGGGCCGTGGCCTTGGAAAAGCCTTCGCTCTTAGGTTCGCCGCGGAAGGTGCCAGGTTGCTTTTGCCGGATATCAGCCTGGAGCGGGCGCAAAAAACCGTTAAGGAAATTGAATCAAAAGGCGGAGAAGCCCACGCCATGTTAACCGACATTTCCGATGAAAAAGCTACGCAGAAGATGGCGGATGAGGTTATCCGGCTTTACAGCAAGGTGGATATCCTGCTTAACAACGCTGCTTTATACTACGGCGTGGAAAGGCGTGCCTGGGATGCCTGGACAGTCAAGGACTGGGACCGTATGTTCGAAATAAACGTCCGGGGGACTTACCTCTGCTGCAAAGCCATCGCCCCAATCATGGTCAAAGCCGGTAAGGGCAAGATAATCAATATTGCCTCGGATGTTTTTAAAGTCGCCGGGGGATACCATCTTATGGCCTACGCCTGCTCAAAGTCGGCCGTTTATACACTAACGCAATGCCTGGCACGGGCGTTGGGTCCTTCCGGCATCAACGTCAACAGCATCGGGCCGGGATACACAGCCACCGAGGCCAGCCTGGGGCAGGGCAGCAGCGATGAGGCTTTTAAAGCCACGATAGATGCCCAGTGCCTCAAACGCCGTGAAGAGCCGGCCGACCTGCCCGGCACGGCGGTATTTTTAGCTTCGCCCGATTCGGATTTTATTACAGGACAGTATATCATCGTTAACGGCGGGAATGTGCTGGTCTAACGGGGCGACGCCACGAAATCAGTCTTACCGGCGTTTCACGACGGCCAGAGGTGCGACCGCCAGCCAGAGAGTGATCGTAATCAACATAGACTTAACATAGGTGATGGCGGCTATGCCGAAATCAGGCGCGATGGCTCCCCAGAGGAGCATCAGGAAAAAGGAGCTCAGGAAAAAACCCGGTATGGCCGTCAGTATTCTAAAATAACCCATAACATCCTCCTAGTTTAGTATCCATTTGCTTTAGCGTTACTGTTTTTCTTCCGGTGACTGTTCAACTTTTATCGCGGCCCGCTGTTCGCCGAGGCTGATATTAGGCAGCCATTCGAGCCACTTCGGCAGATACCAGTTATGGCGCCCCAAGAGCGTCATCGTGGCGGGGACAAGGACGCAGCGGACCAGCGATTCGGTATAGTTACTCAGTTTCACGCCAATCTCTCCTCAATTACTCGACGAACACCCTTACTTTCTCACCCCTGCCCCCCTCGACGTCTATCTGCATATCACCGATGGCTTCGACAAGCCCTTCCAGGTCACCTGGTTTGATATTGCGCACGTCGAAGTTGATGCCTTTGTCTTTTAAAGCGCTATTGGCTTTGTCCAGCGCGTCCGGAGGTATCAGCGAGGTCAGTTTAAGACCTGCGCGTAATAAAGACATCGGTATACGCACGTTAACGCGGCCGACGTTGCCATCCTGAAACAGGTTTCCTTTACCGCCGGAGCCCTCTTCGCCGGGGGTCACGGTGACGCGCAGGTATTTGGGTTTGACCCTGGTGTCCGGTTCGGTCTTTTCTGCCCCCCCTTCGCAGGCGTTGAGCAGTCGATAAGCATCATCGGCGCTTATCTTGCCCTGGGCCAGCATCTCCAGTATTCTCTTCTGGTTCTCGTTCATTGTATTTTCCTCCTCTTTCCCATTTATACTACGGAAATAAATACGTACTCGTTGCCGTTCTGGACGTCTACCTTCAAGCCCCGCATCGTCCAAGACGATACTACCGCAGCTTTCAGGCAGCGTAAGCCCCACCAGACCCACCTTTCCTGTCCGCATGCCAGCAGTATCAGGACGCCGATAAGTATCAGCGGGGAAAAGATAAGCAGCACCACCAGCGCCAGGGGCAGCAGCAGGAACAGCGGCAACCACAACCCTAAATTCGCTTTTTCGTTCTTGATTTTTACGTGCATCAACATCGGCGGACAGTTCATTTCGATAACCTCCTTATCGCCTCCTCGGCGGAAATACCACCGCGCTCCAACTCATCGATGACTTCTTCCTCCGGGGAGACCTTAACGATTTCAACGAACTCCAGCTGCTGAGCGATGCGATTAATGCGATTTTTCACGGTGGGATAGCTGATGCCGAACATCTGCTCCATGTCTTTTATCGAGCCGCTACAACGCATGAAAGCCATCACGAAGACCTGGTCCTCGGCGGAGAGATTCGCTAAGGGAGGCAGCGAAAAGCTGCCTTCTATGGCGATATCGCTATCCACCAGGCGCACCCGCTCCACAGTTATGGATTTACCCTGCGTCATCCTGGTCAGTTCCAACCACTCTCTTGCCATTGTTAATCACCTCCCCTAAATTGATTTGTGAAAATATTAACTTTGTTAAGCAGTTTATTAAATTTCTTAATATATTATAATGACAATCATTGATATTGTCAATACCCTTTTTAACTTTTTTTAAAAATTTTGTGTTTTTTGTTAATAAAATTAATTAAAGAAACAAAAAAGTATAATGGCATAAAAGGGAGCTAAGAGAAAACCGGTCTAGACTATAGACATCAAGACCATGGCAACAAGGTTGTTGAAGGAATGAATGATTAAAGGGCTCAGGAGGGAATCGGTCTTATGGCGTACGATGCCTAAAATTATGCCCAGAATAAAGATAATAGCAATCTGAAATATATCGTATTGCAGGTGCAACGGAGCCCAGAGCAGCGTGGTCAGAATAATGGCACCGACCGGGCCAATCCGGGACTGTCTAAATCCAATGAAGAGAAAGCCGCGCATGAATACTTCCTCAAATACCGGGGCAAAAATCACTACCGCTATCCAGAATAAAGGCTTTAAAGCTGCGTTATCGTAAGCGCTGGTCATATAGCCCGTTTCGGTAGTCTCCGGCAAGAAAAGGCCGATGACGTAAGAAACGATGAGAAATCCTATAGTGACGGCGAACATCAGGATAACGGCCTTTTTAGATATCGACTTCAGTGCAAGATATCCGGCAATCGATTCGCCCCGCCGGGCTTTGACCATAAGCAGGATAAAGCCGACGCAGAGTACCGCCGAGGCTATCGTGGTTGTGGAAAGAAGGTCGCCGTTTTCCAATAACTGGTCTATGAGCTGTGATACATCCAGGTCGGGGCTGTTGGCCATGTTAACAACGGCGAATATTATCACCGTCAGGGTCTGGACCAAAACGAAAATAACGCCGGTAGCCAGCCCGAGACCAATGGTCGTCCAAAACCCCCAGACCTGCTTTTTTACCGGCGCTACGGGTGATGGAATACTCTCAATCATTTCCGTTAATCCAGAGGGGATATTTGCCCCTGTCTACGATAATTAATCAGTATAAATCGGCGTGGTTTTGGCCGTCAATATGAACGGTATTATTCATGAGGGGGGAATAAAAGGAAGAGGGGGCCGGCGTCCCCTTTCAGACACCCCTTATTATATTTTGACGCATATGCGCAATTACGCTATAATTTGCCCGAGGAATTAAAGCTATGCCGGTTATCTGCATCGCCAACCAGAAAGGCGGCGTCGGCAAGACGACCACGGCGGCAGCCTTAGCCCAGAGCCTGAGCGAGCACGGCAAACGCGTGCTCCTCATCGACTGGGACCCGCAGGCCAGCCTGACCGTCAGCTTCGGCTTCAATCCAGACGACCTGAAGCTCACGGTCTACGACGTCCTGACCAGCGCCATCAGAAACAACGGCCGCCACAACATCCGCGACGCGATATTAAAGACCGGTAACCCGCGCATCGACCTGGTCCCGGCCAACATCGAGCTTTCACAGGCACAGCTCGACCTGGTGAACGCGTTCACCCGCGAGCTAATATTGAAGGAAATGCTCCAGCCGGTGCGACAGGAGTACGATTTTATCCTGGTCGATTGCCTCCCCAGCCTGGGGCTCCTGACTATCAACGCCCTCTCCGCCGCCGACAGCGTCCTGATACCGCTGCAGTCCGACTTCCTGGCGATGAAGGGACTGGCGCTGCTATTGACCATCATCATCCGCGTGCAGGAAAGGATCAACCCCTCGCTGAAGATCCTGGGGATACTTTTCACCATGACCAATCTCCGCACTCTGCACAGTCGGGAAGTGATCGAGGTGACGCGCCGGGCTTTCGGCGACCGCATCAAAGTCTTCGATACCACCATACCCGTCAGCGTCCGGTTCAAAGAAGCGCCGGCCGCCGGGATGACCATTCTTACCTATGCCCCCAACTCCGAGGGGGCCGAAGCCTACCGACAGTTCACGAAAGAGGTGTTGCATGAAAAGAGTTAAAGTGACCGAAGACCTGGCCTATCCCAACTCAAAAGCCCTGGACCGATTCATCGGCAGCGACCGCACGGTAAAGACTCCCGAACCCATCCGTACACCCGAAATGCCGAAATCGGCCATGATCAAACTGTCCGTTTTCCTCAACCGCGAAGAGGACGCCTACCTGGAGGCGCTGGCGTCGACGGCCAAGTTCAGCGGCGGCAGGAAACTCAGCAAGACCAAGCTCATCGAGACCATGGTGCGGGCTTTCCGCAAGACAAACCTGGATGTCCGCGGCGTAAAAGACGCACAGGAGCTCCTTAATAGAATATCGGCAGAATTACGCCAGTAGGGGGGGGAAAATATATAAATCCTGCCTTACAGGCTTAATTCTTGATTCTACGCGTTCTGGCGGGGGGTGTAACAGGGCCGGAGGCGGGGGAAAAGATAACAACCGAGAGGCGGAAGCGCGGGGCTTATTTTACCTTTATTTTACCCTTCGGCTCCGCCACTACCTCTCCGATGATGGCGGCTTCAGCAATGCCGGCCGAGTGAAGCTGTTTCAACAGTCGGGAGGATTTAGCTCCAGGGACGGATATCAGCAGTCCGCCGGAAGTCTGGGGGTCGAAAAGGATGTCCTGTAAATACTGGGGTACTTTTTCAGCGATATCCACCATATTTTTGCGGAAATCACGGTTACGGTTTAAACCGCCGGCGACCATGCCCATGTCGTAATACTCTTTAGCCTCAGGGAATAGGGGAACGGCGGAAGCATCGATAACGAAGCCGAAATCCGTTTTCTCAACCATCTCGGCGGCGTGGCCGAGAAGACCAAATCCGGTAATGTCCTTGCAGGCGCTGACGCCCACCTCAAGCATGAGATCCGAAGCCGCGCGATTGAGAGTAGTCATGGACTTTATAATGCGGGCGATAGCTTCTTTACTCGCCGCGCCGCGCTTGATAGCCGTGCTGATGATGCCCGTTCCCAGGGGCTTGGTAAGTATAAGTCTATCGCCGGGGCGGGCGGTATTGCTGTGGACCACTTTAGCCGGATGAATAACGCCGGTCACCGCCAGGCCGTACTTGAGCTCGGGGTCGTCAACGGTGTGGCCGCCCAGCAGAATCACCCCGGCCTCGTGCATCATGGCCAGCCCTCCGGCGAGTATTTTATGTAATATAGACAAATCCATAGTATCTCTAGGAAAGCAGACCACGTTCAGGGCTGTAAGCGGCCGGCCGCCCATGGCATAGACATCGCTCAGGGCATTGGCCACGGCAATCCGACCGAAGTCGAAGGGGTCGTCGACAATCGGCGTAAAAAAGTCGACCGTCTGCACGAGAGCAAGATCGTCCGTGAGCTTAAAGACGCCGGCGTCCTCCGCCCGCTCCATGCCCGCGATGAGATTCGGGTGGGACCGGAAAGGCAGGCCGGCCAGCACTTTAGCGAGGTCGCCCGGACCTATCTTGCAGGCTCAACCCGCGCCGTGAACGGTCTCGGTAAGGCGCAGCTTTTTCTTATCAGTCAATATATTCACCTCTTCAGAGGCATTTTACTACTATTAGCAGGATTTTATAAACAGACCATGTCCGATGTTAATATGGAGTGAATCGATTTTGACATGTTGGTTGGCTTGCCTACTTTCAACCTTTCAGTCAGATCAAAATACTCCAGGCAAGTGGTGCAGGCCAATATTTCTATCCCCTGCTCCTCCAGCTTTTTAAGATGGCCGAGCGCCCAGGAGCCTTCACAGACTAGGCGCACACCGGTGTTCCAGAATATTAAAGCAGCCGGTTTATCCGGGCTCTCGCCGAGCAGGCGTAAAAAATTAGCCATGAGCAATTCACCGATTTCGTCGTTGCCGTGGCCCAGCACCTCAGACTGTATTAGAATAGTTTTAGACGGCATATATCACCCCTTTTAACTTGCGATTTTCCCCGACTCAGCCAAGAGCGCCGCGCCCAGCGCGCCGACCGACTGCGGAGAATCTGGGACGGTCAGGCTGCCGGCCAGCCTTTGTTCCAGCAGCTTGCGCAGGCACTTATTAAGCGAACCGCCGCCGGCGAAGACGACCCTTTCCTTAACGCCGACTCTCCTGACCATAGTCTCAAGGCGGGTGGCGACAGCCTCATGAAGGGCAAAGGCGATGGCGGCAGGCTCTTCGCCCCTAGCGATGAGGGAGACTACCTCCGACTCCGCGAAGACGGTGCACAGGCTGTTGATACGTATAATTTTGGAGGCACCTAAAGCCAGGCCGCCGATTTCCGAGATATCGACCTCCAGGGTATGTGCCATGACTTCTAAAAACTTGCCGGTCCCGGCGGCACAGCGGTCGTTCATTTCAAATTTCTGCACATCGCCTTTATCCGATAGCAGAATCACTTTGCTATCCTGGCCGCCGACATCGATGACGGAACGGCAATCCGGGAAGAGATAGCGAGAGCCGACCGCGAAGGCTTTTATCTCCGAAATGATTGCCCCTCCCAGGACCGGGGCAACCAGATGGCGGCCGTAGCCGGTGACCACCAGGCGCGTGTATTTTCTATCCGAAAGCAGCTCCTGACAGCGCCGCAGAGGGGAGACGCCCGTAGCGACGACCCTCGAATCCCTAATTTCAGAATCCAGAGTTACCAGTTTAACGGTACGGGAGCCTACATCCAGTCCGGCAAACATCAATGCTTTAACATCTCCAGAAAGGCTTCGACGCGGCTCTTCAATTGCCCCGTATCTTCATCGGAATAGTCCGTCTCGATGCGCAACAAGGGTATGCCTTCCTCCTCCAGACGCTTTTCCACCTGGACCGCCTCGGTAGCGTAGGTATGGCAAAACTGGAGATTATAGTGGATGACGCCGTCGGCCGCGTATTCTTTGGCCATCCGCACGATATCGTCAAGGCGCTCCTCGTTGGGGGTGAAGCAGGCGCAGTGGATATTCATATAGCGGTCGGCGACGGCCTGCAACTGCGCATTCAGGCTGCCGTCCGACTCCTTAACGAGGTCAGAAAAGAAGCGGGTGCCGGTGCAGGACTCCTCGCCGACGACTACCGCCCCGGCGGACTCGATGATATGATGCAGCTTCCAGTTGGGGATAGCCATGGGACTGCCGGAAACGAGGATACGAGGGGCGGAGGCGGGGGCAACGCCCTGGCCCGCCGCGACGCGCTTATCCAGTTCGTCACAGAGGGCGTTCACCATCTGGATTTCTCGTTTAGCGTCATCGTAAAAAGAGACCTGGGTCGCCAGCAGGGCGTCCTTGCCGCTGATAGGCGCGGGGTGAGCTTTACGCAGGTTGGAGAGTCGCTGGAACGCCCGGCGGCGGTCGTTGACCATATCGACAGCATTTTTTAGATTTTTCGCCGTCACCTTATTACCGGTCAGCTTTTCAATGACATTTTTAAAAGCCACGACCTCCTTGAGCCAGAGCTGCCGGCTGTGCTCCGTCTTTTTATTCGGCACCTCCATAACGTAAACCGGCTGGTGCTGGCTTAATATCTCGAACATTTTCTTTTTGCCGTCACAGGTGGTCTCGCCGACAATTAAATGGCTTGCCTGCACGTAAGGGCAGATACGCCCTAGCGCAAAGCCGAAAGAGGATTTTATCAGGGCGCAGGTATTGCGGGGGAGGACGGACTCCGCTATGGGAATGGAAAATTGCGCTCCGGCGCAAAGGCCGATGGGAATACCGCCCGCCGCCCAGACGATTTCTTCCGGGACGAAAACGCAGTAAGTGGCGACCACTTTGCCGCCGTTTTTAGCGTGTTCTCTCAACTCTTTTACCCGGATACCGTGAATATCCCCAACGACGAAGTCGAAAAACCCCATCCCCTGCGGTCGATTTTTCCGGGAGAGATAGATTTCCTGGAAGATAGGACCCAGAGCATTCAGCAGAGTATCGTGGGGTTTCAGGTCGATACCGAGCTCCTGCCACATTTGAACATTTTCATTTGCCACAGATAAAAGCTCCCTTCTTGATGAATTAGTTTTAATAATATAAAATAACCACGGGAGATTATAACATAAGTATTTCTTTAATACAAGATAAGATTTATTTATAGTCGAATCACAAAATGAATATAGAACACCTTTATACCTTCCAGGAAGTAGTCAGGCTGGGCAGCTTTTCCGAGGTGGCGAAAAAGCTGGGCATCAGCCAGCCGGCGGTGTCCTTCCAGATACAGAAACTCGAGCAGGAGCTCGGCATAAGACTCATCGACCGGAGCCAGAGGGCGATTACGTTGACCAAAGCCGGCAAACGGCTCCTCAGCTTTGCGGAAAACGTCGGGGCAGAGCGCGAACACCTTCAGCGCGACCTGGAGCAGATGCGCGATGAGATCGCCGGGGACCTGCTCATCGGCGCCAGCACCATCCCGGGCGAGTACCTGCTGCCGCCGCTCCTGGCGCGATTCAAACAGCGATACCCGGCCGTGAGAATACAGGTGGATGTTTCCGATTCCGTAACGGTCATCAACCGGATACGCGATAATGCCTACGAGGTGGGCTTCTGCGGCATCGCTCCGGAAGGACAGGATCTGGACTTTTTCAAGACAGCCAGCGACGAAATTGTCCTTATCGTTTCACCCGAACACCCCTTCGCCAGAAGAGGCGAAATAGCGCCGGACGAGCTCGAAGGTGAGGCTTTCATCTTCCGCGAGGGCACATCGGGCACGCAGCGCAGCCTGCAAGGCCTGCTCTCTAAAGCCGGGCTGGACATCAGGAAGTGGACGCCGCACCTCGTACTGGGGAGCACCCAGGCGGTAATGCTCACGGTGGCCGCCGGGGCCGGCATCGCCTTCGTCTCCGACGTGGCGGTGAAAAAGGGCCTGGCGCCGGGCCGGGTAGTGCAGGTCGGTGTGCGCGGCTTAAAGCTGGGTCGGGAATTCTACTGCGTCTACCGAAAAGAAAGAATCGTATCGCGCCTGCACGAGGAGTTCCTCAACTTCGTCAGAATCGAGGCTGCCCACGATGACGACACAGACTGAAAAACAGCCATCAGGCATAGAAAGCCTGCGGCTGAAAATAAACGGCCACCAGGCGCACTATCTGAAAGCCGGCAGCGGCCCGCCGGTGGTGCTGATACACGGGGGTGCCAGCGATTGCCGGGACTGGATAGAGACCATGGCCGCCCTGGCCAATCGCTTCAGTTTTTATGCCCCCGACCTTCTCGGCTTCGGGCAGAGCGACCGGAACGAGGCCGGCTATTACCTCTCGGACTTCAGCGACTTCGTGCTGGGATTCATCGACGCGCTGAGACTGGAAAGACCGTCCCTCGTGGGGCATTCCTTCGGCGCCAGAGTCTGCCTGGACGCGGCATTGAAACGCCAGGAACAGATAAACAGACTCGTCATAGCGGACGCCTCCGGGCTGGGAAAAATGAGCCGGCTGGGCAGCGCCCTGTTCACAGGTTTCTGGGCGTTACGCAAAGTGATGAATAAACCGCAACCCTTCCCTAAATTCCTGGCAAAAGAAGGGGACGACTATAATGATGTAAGTGACGATATGCTGCGCAGTCTAAAGACACCGACACTTATTGTCTGGAAACGCTGCGACCCTTATATGCCGATAGCCATCGCCCGCCGGGCGGCGAAGCTGATTCCGAGCGCGAAGCTGGTAGTGCTGCCGGGGTACGGGCATGCCCCCGCCAGGCAAAATAGGGATACCTTCAATAGACTACTGGTGGATTTTTTAAATGGAACCGAACCGACGGGGTTTTAAGCAGTGAGGACAATTACCTGAGTGGTGATGGGCAGGTTCGAGCGGCTGACGGTGAACTTGGGGCGAGGCTCGACCTGAGGCTGGCCCATCTCCTTGAGGAAGTTATCCACCGGCTCCAGATCGCGGTCGGATTTAGGCGTCTTATAGTGCATGGGGATGACCACTTTTGGCTCGAGCTTGCGGATGACCTCAGCAGCCATGGCGGCGTTTATCGTAGATACCCCACCGACAGGTAGAAGTAAAATATCCACGTTGCCGATTTCCTCCACCTGCTCATCGCCCAGTACGTGACCGAGGTCGCCGAGATGCAGCACATTAACGCCATCTATTTCCATGAGATAGACCGTATTTTTACCGCGTGACTGCCCTTTAACTGAATCGTGAAAAGTGCTGATTCCCAGGATTAAAACGCCGCTGATTTCATACTCGCCGGGACCTTTGACCAGCCGGTGCTCGCTATTGATGCCCTGGGCGTACGAGTGCGAGGGGTGTTGATGGCTGACGGTAACGATATCGGCGGTCTGCTTGCCGAGGGTATAACCGAGACCGGGGGGAAAAGGGTCCGTAATGATGATAGCCTGACTGCCTCGGATGCGGAAGCAGGACAGACCTAACCAGGTAATATCCACGTTTATATTTTAATATATTCAGCTTCGGGGGTCAAGGAAAAGGAGAATGTTCTATTTGCTAACGATCAACATTCGGTACTCACCCCCTTTGTCCCCCTCTCAAACATATTTACCTTTATTATTTATTCCTCAGCTTGTTTGAGAGGGGGAGAGAAATTGAGAGGGAGCTTCGCCCCCTCTCTTCTATAATCCCCTCTCCAGCCATCAATATTTATAGGGTTTTTTCAATGCTTCTGGCTGGAGAGGGGATTAAGGGGTGAGGGTTAATAAGGAGGTTATCAAGTACCAACCGTATTTAAATGGAACCTATAATAGCACTACCGGTACTTACCCATATGTGAGTTTTATCTCTTGACAAACTACGTACAAAAATGATAAATTAGTTATGTTAGCAGTCTCCTGCCCCGACTGCTAACGGAGACTGAAATGCTGGCTAACAGAAGCAGTAGAATATTAAACTACATCGTCAGGCAATACATCGAACGGGCGGTGGCGGTGCCTTCGCAGGACATCGCCGATAAAGCCGCGCTAGGGGTCAGCCCGGCGACCATCCGCAACGAGATGGCCTTCCTGGAAAAAGAGGACTATCTCATACGGCCACACACCTCGGCGGGCTGCATCCCCTCGGACAAGGGCTACCGCCACTATGTGGAGTCGATAGAGTCAATACGGCTCCCCCCGGAAGAGCAGCACCTCATAAGCCACACCTTCCACCAGGCAGAAAGGGAGGTCGAAGCGTGGGTGAGCCTCACGGCTACCCTCCTGGCGCGGCTGGTGCAGAACGTGGCGGTCGTCAGCCTGCCCAGATCGACCGACTGCAAGCTAAAGCACCTTGAACTTATCGCCGTGCACGACACCCAGGCACTGGCGGTGGTCGTCCTCGACGGGGCCAAAGTAAAGCAAAAGCTGGTCAACTTCAGCCAGGCGGTCTCGCAGCCGACCCTGTCCATCGCCAGCGGCAAGATGAATATCGCCTATAACGGATTGACGGCGGCACAGATCGACGCAAAAAAGACGGAACAATCGCCGCTGGAAAAGCAGGCCACCGACTACCTGGTCGAAATAATGCAGGCAGAGGACAAACAGGAATACCAGGAGCCGTACCTCGAGGGGTGGCATTTCATACTCAATCAGCCGGAATTCGCCCACAGCGACCAGATGCGCTCCCTGATGGAACTGGTCGAAGGCCGCGGGCTATTAAAAGTCATCGTGCCGGAGAGCTTAGGCCGTCACGGGGTCCAGGTCATCATCGGCAAAGAAAACCAGAACGAAGCCGTCCAGAACTGCAGCGTGGTCATCAGCCGGTACGGCCTGCCCGAGGAAGCCGCCGGCACCATCGCGGTGGTGGGACCCACCAGGATGCCCTATACCCGCACCATACCCACGGTATACTACCTGTCATCGGTGCTGACGCAACTGCTGGCCGGACTTTACGGTCGGGAAATATACGGGGGGCAGGAATCAAAGCAATGATGCCCAGAGACCCTGAGGAAACCAACGACAATAACGAATCGGACCCGGGCAGCGTGGCGGCACCGGAAGATACCGAAAGCCTGGAGAAAGCGTTCGCAGCGGAAAAGAAAAAAGCCGAGGAATACCTCGCCAGCTGGCAGCGGACACAGGCCGACTTCATCAATTATAAGAGGCGTACCGAGCAGGAAAGGCAAGATTTCAACAGTTATGCCAACGCCAACCTCGTCCTCAGCATATTACCCGTCCTCGACGACCTGGAGCGGGCGCTGGACGCGATACCAGAAGAGTTCGGCGGGGACGACTGGGTGGAGGGCGTAAGGCTCGTCGAACGTAAATTTAAGACCATTCTCGAAGGACAGGGCGTCAAGCCGATTTTATCACTGGGAATGGCATTCGACCCCAATTTCCATGAAGCCCTGCGCCAGGACGAAGGCGAAGAGGGCATGGTTATCGGCGAACTACAAAAAGGCTACATATTAAACGATAAGCTTCTCCGCCCCGCCAAAGTCGTGGTGGGCAGGGGCCAGGAAGAAGACACGAAGAAAGAAGCAGACACGAAGGAGGAAGAGTAAAATGGCAAAAGCAGTAGGAATCGACCTGGGGACCACTTTCAGCGAGGTGGCGGTGCTGGAGGGGGGCGAACCGGTAGTAATAACGAGCTCCGAGGGGAGTCGATTGGTCCCCTCGGTGGTAGCGATAAACAAAAACGGCGAGCGCCTGGTAGGGCAGATAGCCAAGCGGCAGGCCATCACCAACCCGGAAAACACGGTGTACAGCATCAAGCGTTTCATGGGGAGGAAGTGGGGAGAGCCGGCCGGCCGCGAGTTGCCCGTCGAGGAAGACGCCAAGCGTAAGACATATAAGGTCACCCGGGCGTCGAACAACGACGTACGGGTGTTGATGGGCGGCAAAGAGTACAGTCCGCCGGAAATATCGGCGATGATTTTACAAAAGCTAAAGACCGACGCCGAGGCATATCTCGGGGAAAAAATCACCGAAGCGGTCATCACCGTGCCGGCGTATTTCAACGACGCCCAGCGGCAGGCCACCAAGGACGCCGGCGCCATCGCCGGATTAAACGTGTTGCGCATCATCAACGAGCCCACGGCCGCCGCGCTGGCCTATGGCCTCGATAAGAAGGGCGATGAGACAGTCGCCGTGTACGACCTCGGGGGCGGGACTTTCGATATATCCATACTCGAACTCGGCGAAGGCACCTTCCAGGTGAAGTCCACTAACGGCGATACGCACCTGGGCGGGGACGACTTCGACCAGAGGATAATGGACTGGCTGATTACCGAGTTCAAGAAAGACCAGGGTATTGATTTAAGCAAGGACAAGACGGCCTTACAGAGGCTTAAGGAGGCCGCGGAAAAGGCGAAAATCGAACTGTCCTCGGTGCAACAGACCGAGGTCAACCTCCCCTTTATCACCGCCGACGCCAGCGGCCCCAAGCACCTCAACATCACCCTCACGAGGGCCAAGCTGGAACAGCTGGTCATGGACCTCGTGGACAAGACGATGGGACCATGCCGGCAGGCGCTGACCGACAGCGGCAAGACCGCCGCCCAGATAGATGAAGTGATACTCGTGGGAGGGCAGACCCGCATGCCACTGGTACAGGACAAAGTAAAGCAGTTCTTCGGCAAGGAGCCGAATAAGAGCGTCAACCCGGACGAGGTGGT
>CAZEUJ010000033.1:0-16126 GCA_964514525.1 uncultured Dehalococcoidaceae bacterium | reverse complement strand
TCGCCCGCACCGAGGGCATCATCAGCGCGCCGGAGACCAACCATGCCATCAGAGTCACCATCGACGAAGCCCTAAAGTGCAAGGAATCCGGGCAGTCGAAGGTCATCCTGCTGGCGCACAGCGGTCACGGTCACTTCGATATGGGCGCCTACGAGTCTTATCTATCCGGCAAGCTCCAGGACTACGCTTACCCTGAAGACATGGTGAAGGAAGCGTTGAAATTACTGCCGGAAGTACCTGCCGAATACAGGTAAATCCAAAATTCCACTATAATTTCAGTCCCCTTTCCCGGGAATGGTGAGGGGGCTGAAATTTTTTCTTTAATAATAGCTTAACAATTTCTCCTTATGCTAGAATATTATAAGGAGATAATTTTTAAACAGGTAGAAAGATATGAAAAGACTGAATTTAAAGGCAGTATTGATAACACTTGTCCTCGTCGTGACGCTGGCAGTGATACCGGCCACCGGTTGTATCACGATAACCGGACTGGAGGAAACTACGCCGGCAGCGACATCTATCGCGACAGCCACGACAACGTCGATATCAACACCGATTAATCCTTCATGGACACCTCCGGCCACGAGCGACATAGGCGAAGAACTGCCTAACATCGCGGACGTGGTAGCACACGTAAAACCCTCTGTAGTGGCCATCAACACGGAGGTGGTATCCTACGACTTTTTTAATCTACCGTATACGCAGGAAGGGGCGGGCTCGGGGTGGATAATCGATAAAAACGGCATTATCGTTACCAATAACCACGTCGTGGAAGGGGCCGAGACAATTACCGTAACCACCGATGACGGCTCCCAATACACCGCCGACGTTAATACCATAGCCACCGACCCCCTCAACGACCTGGCGATAATCAAGATCAACGCGCAAAACCTGCCGGCGCTGAACATCGGCAACTCCTCCGGAATGAGGGTGGGCGACTGGGTAATAGCCATTGGGAACGCTTTAGGACAGGGCATCCGGGCCACCGAAGGAATCATAAGTCGCACGGATGTCTCGCTACAGGTAGACCAGGGGCAAACGCTCTACGACCTCATCGAGACCAGCGCCGCCATCAACCCCGGCAACAGCGGCGGGCCGCTGGTAAATCTGGCGGGAGAGGTTATCGGCATCACCAGCGCCAAGGTCGCCGACATCGGCGTCGAAGGCATGGGCTACGCCATCAGCATCGACACGGCGACGCCGATTATCCAGGAGCTCGTCAATAAAGGATACGTGACGCGGCCGTGGCTGGGCGTGGGTCTGTATACGGTCGACCAGATGGCCATTCAGCAGCTCGATTTAGGCATCGATAAAGGCGTTCTGCTCACCGAGGTGGTCGCCGGCAGTCCTGCAGACAGTGCGGGACTCGAGCAGTGGGATGTAATTATAGGAATCGGCGGACAGGACGTCACCAATGTCGAGGAACTGACTAAAATCCTGCACGCCGCGACGATAGGCCAACCGCTGGAAATCAGGTACTGGCGCGGTGGCCAGGAGTACAGCACCCAGGCGATACCTATCGAGAGCCCGAGGCCTTAAGCGACTTTTTTAATGCCCAGCAGCAGGTTGTAACCGCTGACCTTAAAGTTTTCCTTGAGGTCGACATCATCCGGGATACTATCTTCAATAGCACGCGCCAGAGTCTCCTGCATGACGTAGTCCGCGAAAGAAGACAGCGACTGCATGATAAAAGCATCCGCCTCATAATACAGGGTAATGTGGTCGGCGATATCATAGCCGGCGTTACGGCGCATGGTCTGCACGCGGTGCACAATTTCGCGCGCCATACCCTCCGCCTCCAGTTCGGCGGTAAGATAACAGGAAATCGCCACGCTATTGCCGCCCTCGCTAACCATGGCAACATCGGACGCTTCCCTGCCGGTTACTTTCTCAACGGTATCAAGGTGCATTTCCTTGATATTAAGCTCTTCCAGGATTAACGGCGCCATTCTTTCCAGGGCGCGTTTTTCCGACTCCGATTTAACGCCGACATAGATTTCCGCCAGGGGCTGCCTTATCTTAATGCCGGCCTGACTGCGGGCCGCCCGACCCAGGCTGCATACCTTCATCGCCAGGCGATTATCTTCGGCGAGCTGCTTATCAACTATACCTTCGTCAGCCACCGGAAAATCGGCCAGGTGAACGCTTTCCGGCGACTGCGTAAACGCCGAGCGTACCAGGTTCTGGTAAAGCTCCTCAGCCAGGAAGGGGGTAAAGGGGGCCAAGAGCTTAGCCAGCGTTACCAGGCAGTGGTAAAGGGTGTTATAAGCGGAAAGCTTATCGGTGTCGTTTTCGCTCTTCCAGAAACGACGGCGACTCCGCCTTACATACCAGTTGGAGAGGCCGTCAACAAACGTCTCTATCTTGCGCCCGGCATCGGTGGGGCTATAGTCGGCCAGGGCAAGATCGACGTCAGCAATAAGCTGGTTAAGCTCGGAGAGAATCCACCTGTCCAGTTCGGCTTCGGGCGGGGGGAAAGTCTCTACCGAAGGTTGATATTTATCGATATTGGCGTACATGACGAAAAAGGAATAGACATTCCAGAGGGTCGAAAGAAAACGGCGTGACACCTCGTCCACCTGTTTAGCATCGAACTGGCGGGGGTTGCCCGGGGCGGAAGCAGTGTACAGGTACCAACGCAGGGCATCGGCGCCGTATTTTTTCACGACCTCCCCGGGGAAAATGACATTGCCCTTGCGCTTGCTCATCTTCTCACCCTTGGCATCCAGTATGTGCCCGAGGCAGATGACGTTTTTAAAGCAGGGGCGGTCGAAGAGGAGTGTGGAAATGGCATGCAGGCTGTAGAACCAGCCCCGTGTCTGGTCGACGGCCTCACAGATAAAGTCGGCCGGGAAGCGTCCGTCTTCCAGCATAGATTTATTATCGAAAGGATAATGGTTCTGGGCGAAAGGCATCGCGCCGGAATCGAACCAGCAATCGATGACCTCCGGGACGCGCTTCATTGCGCCGCCGCACTTAGAGCAGGCGAACGTTATTTCATCCACATACGGGCGGTGGAGGTCCAGAGGCTCTTTCAAGCCGGTCAAGTATAGTTTCCCCTTGAGCTCGTTAATGCCGCCGACGCATTCGAAGGCGCCGCACTTTCCGCAGCGCCAGACGGGCAGCGGCGTGCCCCAGTAGCGCTCACGGGAGAAAGCCCAGTCGATATTGTTCTCGAGCCAATCGCCGAAGCGGCCATACTTGATATGCTCCGGATACCAGTTAATTTCCTCGTTGCCGGAGACAAGGCGGTCCTTAACGGCAGTGGTGCGGATATACCAGGTGGTCTTGGCGTAATAAAGCAAAGGGGTCTCGCAGCGCCAGCAGAAGGGATAGGTGTGCTTGATAGTCCCTCGACGCAGCAGCAGGCCGCGCGACTTCAGGTCTTCCAGGATAAGGGGGTCGGCGTCTTTAACGAACTTGCCAGCAAAAGCATAAGTACCGGTCATTTTTCCCTGGAGGTCCACCGGCTGGACGAAATCCAGCTCCCACTCCTTGCCGGCTTCAAAATCCACCTCGCCGAAGGCCGGGGCGATATGGACGATGCCGGTGCCTTCATCCAGCGAAACGAACTCTCCGCAGATAATACGGTAAGTCAGGTTTTTCACCGGCTTTTGAACCGATAACGTGCCGTCAGCCGCGAACGTCCGCCTCTCCACGCCGAAATCGTGAGGACTAAAGAGCGGCTCGTATTGCACGCCAGTTATTGTGGCTATTTCTTTTCCTTTTAACGTTAATAATACTTCACAATTATCAAGACCTAGAGCCCCAAGTCTAGCTGAAACTAATACTAAATTTTCGCCATCATTAACTACTACAACATAATCTGCATCAGGCGCGACGGCCAAAGCTGTATTTCCCGGTAACGTCCACGGTGTAGTTGTCCATGCGAGAAGATATGTTGGCTTCTTTCTCGCTAGTTCATAAAGAATTTTCTGTTTATTTGGTTTAGTCTCATCATAGTCAGATATCGGAGAAGGTATTAGCTTAAACTTTATGTAAACCGAAGGGTCTTCCGTATCCTCTTTATAGCCCTGTGCGACTTCATGAGAACTCAGGGAAGTGCCGCAGCGGGGGCAGTGAGGGGTAACACGGTAGCCCTGATAGACCCGCCCCTTATCCCACATCTGCTTGATAGCCCACCAGCAGGACTCGATATACTCATTGCTCAGGGTGATGTAGGCATTATCAAAGTCAATCCAGTAGCCGACGCGCCGCAGAATTTCATCGAACTCACGTAAGTATTTGTAAACATTCTCACGGCATATCTCGTTAAAGCGGTCGATGCCATACTCCTCTATCTGCGTTTTGGAGGAAAAGCCAAGCTGTTTTTCAACCTCAAGCTCCACCGGCAAGCCGTGGGTATCCCAGCCGGCGATGCGCGGGGCGTAAAAGCCCTTCATAACTTTATAGCGCGGGATGACATCCTTAAAAACAGACATGAAGACATGATGCAGGGCGGGGCTGCCGTTGACCGTGGGAGGACCATCGTAGAGAACAAAGCCGGGGCCGCCCTGCCGCGCCGCAATGCTGCGCTTGAAGATATCATTCTTTTGCCAAAAAGATAATATCGCTTCCTCTATCTGAGGAAAGCTTACCCGACTTCCCACTGTTTTAAACATAACGCGCTCCTGCCTCAAATAAAAAAGCCCCGTCACAAGGGACGGGACTTTATTCCCGCGGTACCACCCTATTTTTCCGATAGAATCGGAACACTCAACAGGGCACATATTATGCCCTCGTCACGGATAACGGTTGACGGGACCGTCCAGGCCTACTTATCTATAGACTTTCGGTTGGCAGCTCAGGAGTGATTTTCAGGGTGGAGGATATATCGGCTTGCACCTTGCCCGACTCGCTGGCTATCCCCTAACCGCCCTTACTCTTCTCCGTCATAGCCTTTTCCGCTTTATGTTAACACAACCCGGGACAAAAATCAATTACCCGGTAACTTTTTAGGGATAATAACCACTTTCCTGGACTCACCGAAGCCGGTACTTTCGGTGGTGACGTCGGGGTGGTCAGCCAGAGCAATGTGGATAACGCGCCTTTCAAAAGCGGGCATTGGCTCCATGGAAAAAGGCGTTTTCCTCACTTTGACCTGCTCGGCGAGTCGGTTGGCCAGAAGGCGCAGGCCCTCGCAACGGCGCTGCTTGTAATTTTCCACATCAAGGACGATGGGCACTTTGACCTGCATTTTGTGCGCCATTATCAGCCTGACAATTTGCTGTAAAGATACTATGGTTTGGCCGCGCCGCCCGATAACGATCCCCAGGTCTTCGCCTTCAATATTAAGGCCGACGGAAGCGATTTCGCCGCTCTCGTCCGTAACGGTAAACTCGTCGGAAGGCGATACTTTGGCGGGCAGGCCCATCAAGCTCAAAAGCTGCTCCAGCACCTCCTTGGTCGCCTCGTATATCTCTTTTTGTTTTGCCGGCATCTCCATATCTAAAACCTCTTATCGATAACGCGCCTATTTTTTAGGTCGGCGCTTAATCCTGTCTTTACCGGGTTGAAACCTCGATTTACCGGGCTTCAGCGAGTTTTTGTCTATCTGAGAAGGAGTGGTATCAGCGACGATGGTCCCGGCGCTTTCTTCTTCCGGGGGCTTCTTCTCCGCCGAGGCATCGAACTTTAGATATTTCTTTTCAGCTTCGGTGGGCTGCCTCGCCTGGCGGCGCAGACCGCCCCAGCCGGTAATACGATATTGCAGGATAATCCTGACGAGGTTGTTGACCACCCAGTAAAGCGCCAGGCCACTGGGGAAAGAAAGCGCTAAAAATCCGAACATCAGCGGCATCATCCACAGCATTAACTGGGCCTGCTGCGACTGCTTGGGGTCGGTCACTGGCGTCATAGACATTTTTTGTTGGACCCACTGGCTGGCGGCCGTCAGGATAGCCAGAATAATATTGGGTTGCGATAGGTCCATCCACAGGAAATCCCGGCTCAGAGGTATTGCGGCGTATACTGCGTCCCAGGGATAAAGGAACCGGGACAGGTTAAGCATGGCTTCCGGCGCCACGGCCAGGGCCAGTATAATCGACTGATACAGGGCAATCCACACCGGCATCTGAATAATAAGGGTTAAAGCGCAGCCCGCCGGCTTGATGCCCGACTCTTTATAGAGCTTCATCTGCTCCTGCGCCAGCTTCTGCCGGTCCTTACCAAACTTCTTCTGGATCTCGGCGAGCTTTGGCTGGAGGTCCTGCATCTTCTTGGAAGACCTGAGCTGGCTCAAAGTCAGCGGCAGCATCGCCAGATTGATGATGATCGTCAGGGCGATGATAGCCACGCCGAAATTGCCGCCCAGGTAATGCGCCATGACGATCATGATATTGATAACCGGCTGCTGGATTATCAGTTCCCAGATATTCAAAGCTTTAAAAACTCCCGGTATTTGTTCCTTATTTTCTAACTGGTTAAAGAAATCGGGTTTAATATGGCGCCGGTAACGGCATTAATACGCTGTAACGCATTATCCTGAGTATGGATGTAAACGATTTCCCCATTGACGGTGAGGGGACCGTCCACCGTCTTTTTGAGGTCCGCCAGCTGCTTAATTTCATTGGTAGCCGTAGCCAGAGAGAAGACGACACCTTTTCTATTAACGAAAATCACGGAATCGGCAACGATAACCGGCTGCGACGATACGGGCCTACCGAGGTCGAACTCAGCTACTTTGACACCGCTGGCCGCCTGAAGGACATAGACAAAACCATCGAGACAGCCGACGTAAAGCTTATTATCAAAAACCAGCGGCTGAGACCAGAAAAAGTTTTTCCCGCCGAACTTCCATTTGAAAGTACCATCGGCAACGTTCAGGGCATACAGGTTCCTATCGAAAGAGCCGACGTAGACCGTATCCTGATATACCAGCGGCGTGGCAATGATGGAGCCTTCCGTGGCGTACTCCCACTTTTTGGTGCCGTCGGCAATGTTCAGGGCATATACCTTTTTATCGAAAGAGCCAATGTACAGTGTATCGCCGACGATGGCCGGCGTCCCCCATATCTTATCGCCGGTGCGAAATTCCCACAGATAATCGCCGGTCCCGGCATCAAGGGCGTAAACACGGCCATCGGAACCGCCGAAAAACAGCTTTCCCTGAGCGCTGACGATGCCACCGACCAGAGGTTGTAGATTACCCTCCCGTGGATAGACCCATCTTACCCCTAGATTGCCGATATTATAGGCATAAACTTTGCCGTTATACCCCGCCATATAGGTAAGGTTCCCGGAGACAACCGGATTCCCATAGACAGGAACGCCCGCGGAACCTCCCCCACAGCCACCCCCGCTGGTCGCCGGGGAGCAGCCTAAAATACCGGGCTGGCTTACGGGAACCAGCGGCTCTCCCCAGAGCCGGCTGTCATCGGAGAGGTTAATCGCCACTAGTCGGCCTGTCTGTGAACCCACATAGAGAGTGCCGTCAGATACGGTACCGCCGGACCAGCCTACCTGCGACAGGCCGCTGACACAGCCAAAGCCGACCAGACCTACGATGATAACCAGAGCCAGCAGAAAGGCTATCCGACTGGCCAGGGGCCACTTTATTTTCGGTTTCACAATAACTCTTTCACTAAACTTAAACTCATTTTACGGTACCGGGTCATAGCCGCCCTGGTGAAAAGGATGGCAGCGAGCGATACGCCTTAAACCCAGGCCGATACCTTTAATTAAGCCGAATTTACCGATAGCTTCATACGTATACTGGGAGCAGGTCGGCGAGAAGCGGCAGGCCGGAGGCATAACCTGCGACCAGGTATGCTGATAGACTTTAATTAATCCCAGAGCCAACCCCTTCATGCTCTCCTAAAAATAAACCGGCCTTTATTAACAGACTCCCGACCGATTTTTCCAGACTTTTATAATCAGCCTGCGCGGCCGGAGCGCGTGCGATAACGATAATATCCCAGCCTGTACGTAGCGTTATTTGCCTCAATATCTCACGGAGTCGGCGTTTTATCTTATTCCTGACCACGGCTTTACCGACACGCCGTCCAACCGCAAAACCATATCTGGTCAAACCGAGTCCGTTGGGCAACGCCCTGACGACAATCTCCCTGCCTGCCCAGGACTTGCCATTATCATAAACAAGCTGAAATTGTGTATCTTTAGTAAGATAACGTTCTCCCCTCACTATAGCGCCACCGGGTCGTTACACCACCGTCAATCTTTTGCGCCCTTTTTGTCGTCTGGCCTTCAGGACGTCCCGACCGCCGCGCGTGCTCATCCTTTTCAAGAATCCGTGCTCGCGCTTCCTAGGAATGCTCTTGGGTTGATAGGTTCTTTTTGGCACTTTAGCTCCCTGTTAATAATACACCGTTTTTTGAGATAACGGAAAACTGTGATAATAATAAGGCGATATTATGCCCTTAAGCCAACGCCGCCCGTTTTATGGATATGAGCGGAAACAAAAGGCAGTAAAGCCAGGTGCCGCGCCCTCTTGATAGATGTAGACAGGGCGCGCTGGTGTTTAGCGCAGGCGCCGCTCTTGCGCCGGGGGGCGATTTTCCCTCTATCCGATATATAGGGTCTCAATATCGCCGGGTCTTTATAGTCGATGTACTGGACTTTGTCCCGACAAAAGAAACAAATTTTACGCTTGGGAACATATTTGGACCGGCCCCCTGGTCTTCTCGGTCTGGTGTCTCTAGCTTGTGTCATTCTCCCCTCGATATTATTATATTATGATCTCTTGTCTTATTAAAATGGAAGGTCTTCCGGTTCAAGCTCGGCCACGCCGGCTTCCTCCGGCTTTTCGTCGGAGAGTGGAGCGGCGCCCTTCCTATCCAGAAATATCACGCGATTAGCAATCACTTCAATTCTCGAGTGCGGCTGGCCGTCCTGGCTCTCCCAGTTCCGGGTGTGTATCCTGCCCTCGGCATAGACCAGCCTGCCCTTGGCGAGGAACTGGTTGCATTGTTCGGCCAGTCGGTTCCAGGCCACCACGCTGAACCATTCCGTTTCCTGGCGGCGTTCGCCCTCCGGCGAGGTATAGACCCAGTTAGTAGCCACAGAAAAAGATGTTACCGGCTTACCATTTGGAGTAAAACGCATCTCCGGTTCGTTCCCGACATTCCCAATAATCGTCACTTTGTTCAGACTCGGCATTGCCTCTTCACCTCCCCATGTCAACTCAAGTCTTAAAAATCCTCGGCCTTAACTGCCTGCTTTAACGAGGAGGTGTCTCAGAACCTCCTCGGATATTTTTAAGTTTGCTTCGAGTTCTTTACACCGTGCCGGGCTTATCTTGAACTTGGTCAGGATGTAATTGCCCTCCAAATAGTGTTTCAGCGGGTAGGCCAGCTTTTTCTTGCCCCATTTATCGACGCTGGAGATAACGCCGTCCCGGCTGGTGATAAACTGGCTGATACCGTTGACTTTGCTCTCCAGAGCGTCTTCGGCTATGTCCGGATTGATAATATATACCAGTTCATAGTCCTGTAACCGCTTGTCTTCAACTTTCTGTACCTGTTTTTTTCTCGCCACACTAATTCCTCGCACAATTTTAGGTTATTATACCATAATCAACTAATAGAGACAACAAACAGGCCTTCTTAACCAAAGCAAAATAGCTTGACACCACAGGCTGCCTTTGTTAGACTCTAAAGGTGCGCTAAGGATGGATTTTACCGAGCATCAGCGTTGAAATCAAGATGGCCCCGTGGTGTAGCGGTCTAACATGCCACCCTGTCACGGTGGAGATCGGGGGTTCAAATCCCCCCGGGGTCGCCAATCAGCTTCAAAAACCCCTCTACCACTGGCCGAAAGTCCCTTAACAACAGGGCTTACAGTCTTAGCTCGGGCTTAGTTCCATGCGTTGGCGGTATCACGGATAAATATCTGCTCCGTAAAGAACTGCATATCGTTTTCTGTGTTGATAACCCAGAACGATATGATTATCGCATCACCCGCAACATATGCCGGGTGTGTTATATTGGTCCACCTTATTGTGTTCTCATTCGGGACTTCCCAGCTGGTAGCACTGATTGAATCCGGCGATGAATGGTCCGGAAAGACATCGTACATGTATGGGTCGTTAGTCAGCCTGGAGAGGTCGGCGTGGATATCGAAGGGAGCGGTGGCGTTTCTCACCGTAGCCGTTATCGTGGATTGGGTCTGGACGCTGTCTCCTTCACTAATAACGATATCCAGAATGCTGGGGTAGTCCTGGCCGGTATCGATGCTGGTTCCTGTCACCGGCTCGAACTGGTTATTGAGTGTCACCAGCCCGGCGTATAACGAATCTGCATTCATATCACCTGCGGGAAATGTTATCTGCTTTACTTCTGTGCTGGTGATTATAATCTCGCCTTCGTCGAAGTCGACCTCGGCGGTCGTCTCGGTGGGGTACGTGTAAGTGATGTTCAGGTAGTCAACGTAAAAATAGTCTGCAAGTTGATTCATATTAGCCCTGAAGGCAATCCAGAACTCACTGGACACATTATCGCCTGATAAAACTTTCTCGAAGAAATGATAATCATTATCGTCATTCCCATTCACCCAGGTAAATATCGGGGTCCAATCAACATGGTTATCACTTATCAAACAATATGCTTCATCACCGTCTTCAAAGGCATTGGCCTTAGCCCAGAAACTGAGGCGGGCACTGACCGCGCTGGAAAGGTCGACAGCGCGTTCCGCATAACCGGTGCTGGAGCGTAACCGCAGGTGGTAAACTCCTTGATATGGGGCGGCGGTGTCTATGACTTCGGCCTCTCCGCTGGAATACCAGCTGTACCGCCAGCCGTCGCCCCCGGTCCAGCCCCCGCTTTCAAAATCATCCTTAGCTTTGATCGTCGCTATGCCCTCGGTGCCGACTCCGGCGAGGAGTTCTTCCCAGACTTCCGGGTAGTCCGTATCGAGCGTGATTGTCACCGATTTAATATTAGCACGGCTATAAGACTGAGATAGTGGTTTTATCTCAATCGACTGCGTTTCCATAGATGAAAGCGAAGTCAAATTCCCAAGTAAAACCGGAATATAGACCCCGCCGCCAGCGATTAGCGATTGTTCATCAGTCGAGGCACTTTCATTGCCGTAGTCCTTGATGATTATCCCGTTTTCATAGACAAGCTTCGGGCTATCGATAGTCCCCTGTACCTCATAGCTTATCCGGTTCGAGGTGTAGTTCGCGGTAATCGTCGGGTCACCCAGGCCGTCGAGGGTATATTCAATGCTAATCGCCATATTATCCGAGGTCAGCGAGCCGGCCACCCCGGCGCCGGGATTAAAGAGAAACATCCTATCAGGATAACGCTCACCCATGTGGACATTAGCGGACTTGGGCTCCCCGGACACGGCCACGTCCTCTATATCCGACTTTAGGGCCATCATGTCGTCATAGACACTATCAAGGTGCTCGTATTCCACATCTTTGTTCCAATCAGGAACGAAGTGCCCTTGTACGGTACCGAATATCACTCCGGCGATTAGAAATATGATGATGGCGCCGATCATCGTGGAAAATCCACTCTCTTGCCGCCGCAGGTTCGGATTTTTAAAATTCATACCATTCATGTCTTTTAGTTACATCAATAATGTGTAGACGATAACAGCTATTATAATAAAGAATACCGAGTGCTTGAGGCCGGCCACCGCCTTGCCTTCACCTATCTTCCCGGTGACAATACCGGCGAAGAAACCCTGTATCACCAGGGCGTGGAAGTAAATCCGGTTGTATAAGGCCATATCCTGCGTGGACACGGCAAACTGACCCAGCCCGGCCGGCAGGGCGGCCCCGGAAGCGGACTCGGCCGCTTTTTGCATCATGGGCAGAAATATGGAGTTCATAATCAATATCACGATAATGAAAACGAAGTAGCTCACGTAACAGACCATGATATACGGTTTGGTTTCCGCGCTCCTTCTCTTTTCCAGCGCTTTGGTCTGCTCGACATCACTGGCAACGCCCTTCAGTATGTCACCCAGATGCCCGCCTATCCGGAATGCTTCGAGCAGGGTATATATTGTCCGGCGGATTAGCGATGTAGGGTACTTCTTGGCGAAATTAAGCAGAGCTTCCTCAAAAGAAATTCCCCATGACATCATGTTATCCATCAGCTTTATAGCCGGCGTAAGCGCGCCATACTGCCCTCCCGCAGCGATACTCATCGCTTCCCCCAGAGTCATCCCCGATTTAACCGATAGACTGATATCACGCATCAACGCCGGGAACTCCGCCTCTATTTTCCTGACCCTGTTCGTTTCGTAAAGATTAAAAAAACTCGGGGGCACGATAACCACGAGAAAGACCAGAATCCCGATATTCGTCGCGTCCATGCCCAGGTAAAAAACAACAGCGGCACAGGCTATCGCACCTGCGGTCGATATCAAATACAGGAGGTACCGTTTCTCCCTCATAGTGCGGAGTGGGGAGTTGAAAAATTGCTGCAGGGTTGATTTCCTGCGGCTATGTTCTACCGCTTCAAGGACTAAGTCCCGGTCCATCCTACTTTATCCCTTCCGGCGTTAATGAATCTATAATAAGTAAGAACATCGACGAACCTACGGGAATGACCCCGTAGATGATTACCATCAGAATTACCGGGCTCGTACCCCTTAACATCATCATGGCGGAAAGCATGATGATAATAAAAATGGGGGCTGCCACCAGGCCGATGATATAAACCTCGGAAATCATGCCGAGAGTCGAAATGAAATCAGTGAACATCCTCCGGTTCTCTTCCATAGCCTCCTGCGACTTGCTCATAAAATATGAACCCATCTCTCCACCGGAGAGAGAATTCGTCACCGCCCCCTGGATGAATGTCCTCAGGCGTTTGGAAGGAGTAACCGAGGCCAGGTTATGCAGCGCGCTGATAAAATCAAAACCGAGCAACTCGACGTCCTTGACGACCAGCTTGGCTTCCCGGCTCACCTCACCGAAGAAATCCTCGGCTTCGGCAAGTTTTTTGAAAATGACGTAAGGAATTACACCAATACCGGCCATGAATGACATCCAACCGATGGCATAAGGCAAATGACCGTCTATTTTCCTTTTCCTTTCCCAGCCCCTGACCCGCGGATAAAAAATAAAGAAAAGAAATAAAATGGTGCAGCAAGCAAACATAACGAAAACAACCATACCGAAGTCGGATATGATCCCTATCACGCTGGTTTTTGTTGTGAAAATATACCGCCAGATCGGGACATAGTTAAAGAGGAAGCCGGCTAATGCCAGCGCCAGGGTAGTAAAAACAGACGAAAGCACCAGGGAATACAGGGTGGCCGTGGAGAGTAGTTTTTCTACGGTGATGTATTTCCTTGCCTTTACCAGGTCATTGGTCAGGAAGGAGAACCGGGCCCGCCTTCCCCGGTAATAACTACCGAAGAGGGTTAAAGCAATATTACCGGCATTCACGGTGTATCCTCCGGCAACAGACTCTTTTCCACCTCGTCCGGATTCCGGCTGTAGTCGAACAGCAGCTTGCTCAGTGTATAGAAATCAATATCCCTGTTTACACACAACCGCTTGAATACCCTCATTCGCCGCGAGAACTCCGCCGAGAAGTCCTCCTCATTCATATTCATTTTTATCATTGCCTTCAGGAAGACCCCGGACTCACTAAAGAACTGGAAGTTGCCGTCGATATACCGGAAGACTTCATTCGTCTTGAGAGTCCCCTTATCAAAGTCGACATCGGTTACCTCCACCACCTTGGTGCATCTCCTGTTTCTGACATCGCCGGTCTTTTCCAGACTGATTAAGGCCACGATATCAATGCTATCGAGCAGCATCAGCGGCACGTCAATGGGGGGTTTGGTCAACCTTTTCACCAGCGATTCCACCGAGTCGGCGTGAAAAGTGGCGAAGGTGATGTTGCCGGTGGCCATCGCCTGGAAAAGGGTATAAGCTTCGCGTCCCCGCACCTCCCCCACCAGCAGGTACTCGGGCCGCTGCCTGAGGGCGGTTCGGAGCAGGTCAAACATCTCTATCGAACCGCTCTCTTCGGTGTCCTTGGTGACCGACGGTATCCAGTTTTCCTGGAGAAGGTTGATTTCTCGGGTATCTTCAATGCTGACTATTTTACAGTTGGGCGGTATGAACATGGAGATAGTATTGAGAAAGGTAGTCTTCCCCGATGCCGTGCCGCCGATGATAAGGATATTGAACCCGGTTTCCACCGCCAGCCAGAAATAGACCGCCATCTCCAAAGACAGAGTGCCGAGGTTTATCAGGTCGATGGGGGTAAAGGGTATCTCCCTGAATTTTCTTATTGTGAAAGTGGAACCACGGGTGGTGACCTGACCGCCGATGCTCAACTGCAGGCGGTCCCGGCTGGGCAACGAAGCATCCAGAAGCGGTCTGGCCAGAGAGATATGCCTGCCCGACCTTTGCGCCAGTTTGTTAATCAGCGAATCCAGCTCCTCTTCATTAAAAATAACGTTGGTCTTTAGAGATCCGTAGCTCTGATGGTAAACATAAACCGGAATTTCCGGACCGTCAGCGGATATGTCTTCGGCTTTCTTGTCCCTCAATACGGGGTCAAGTCTGCCGTAGCCGATAAGGTCCCTTACCAGGTAGTACATTACCTTTTCCCGGCTCTCCAGGCTCAAACGGATGTGAAATTCTCCAGTTATTTCCTCCACTTTATGTCTCAGGAATTCCTCGGGCTTGTCCAGCGAAGCAAAATCTACATCGATAGTCTCGTAGAGCCAGGCCCTGATTTCTTTGATCAGTTCCTCCTCGCCTTTGGTCAGGCTAACCTCGTACACCTGATAGGAAGGAGGCTGGCTGGCTTCAATGCCGATATAGGCATAGGGCTCGTTCACCGGATATACCTCCAGGTATTTTTCTCTATCTATCTCCGGTGCCAACCGCGGCTCGATGGTATCCCCAGGCTTTTCAACATCGGGTGCTTTTCTTTTCATCTTAAGCGTAAACTCGTATTCAATCAGATGGATTCAATATTCAGGATGAACTCGCCAGTTCCCGGAAATTATCGCTAGCGTACCAGCACGTTGGTATCAAGCAGAATCGTGTCGCTCGCCACATGGACAACAACGACGTGATACCACGTGTCTGCGGTGAGGTCAGTAGTACCAGAGCCCGTTTCCTCTGTCACTGTTAAAACTGTGCCGGTCGATATAGCGTTTTCACCCGTTTCGTCCTGTTCCGTGAAGTCTGTGGAACCCTCCTTATCCTCTGTTATCGAGCACATCCATTCTTCGGCCAATAGGCTTTCTCCGCCATTGTGCTTTATTAGAAGCTGGTCGTCGGTGGTCGGGTCATCTATCACAGACATCGCGATATTAGGTGCCTTTGAGGTAGTCCCGAGGTAGCCGTAAGCGAAACCGGCTATTACCGCGCCCATGATGATAGTTATCGCTACCATCAGTATTACGCCGATTACCGGTGATACGCCCCTCTGGTCTTTCTGAAAAGCTTTTAAGTAATTCATATTATTAGCTCCTATCTTGTTTCGAATTGTATATATTTATATTAGTTAGCTCCTTTAGGTTAAGGGTTTGTATCTATTTTTGGTTAACCTTATTATTTACCTCCTTTTTAGTGCAAGCGTTCATCAGGGACAGGCTTTTTTATACACCCGCCATCGCCATCACCGTATCCAGAATCGCCGTTGGGCCCGCCCCTTTGTTGAGAAAGAGAACCGACTTGGTAAAGTAGCTTTCGGCTCCCCCCTGATAGCTCCTGATTATGTCCCTTCTCTCATCCGAGGCGGTAAGCACCGCTACCGGGATGTCCCTCAGCCCTTCCTCGCTCTTTATTTGTTCCAGTACCTCCAGCCCGCTTACCTTCGGGAGCTTCAGGTCAAGGAGGATTAAGTCCGGCCTGGGATTAGCCTCTCCATCGGCATAAACGCCCCGGTTATGCAGGAAATCTAGTGCCGCCTGCCCATCTTCCGCCACAAATAGTCGCGGTTTCAGCCTTCCCTTCTCCAGGGCTCGCCTCATAAGCACGGCGTGCTCCTCGGTGTCCTCCACCAACAGTACGTTTATCTCTCTTGGCGTGGTCATTTTTCCTCACTCCTTCCCAGCATATTGGTCAGGCGTCTTTTAATCTCTTCACCTGATGTAGGCTTCTTGATATAGGACTTGGCCCCTGCCCTGACAGCTTCAACGATTACGTCCGGGTCATCCATGTTCTCCGGCATCA
>CAZEUJ010000032.1:0-17015 GCA_964514525.1 uncultured Dehalococcoidaceae bacterium | reverse complement strand
CCATATAGTTATAGAGGACCTGGGCGAGCACCCAGTTATCGTAAGAATCGATAATCTCCTTAAAGACCTCAAAGCTATCGTGGAAAGAAAAGCCAAGGCGACCGATGCGGCCCTTAGCCATTTGAGCTTCAGCCCACTTAAGCACGCCGAGGTCGCGCACCTTGGTCCAACCGTTTTTATCCAGCCCGTGCAGCAGATAAAAATCAATCATACCAATATCCAGGCGCTGGAGCTGCTCACCGAAAATGCGGTCGAAGTCCTCAGCCTTCTCCACCATGCGGGCGGGCAGCTTGGTAGCCATTCTCATTTTCTGGCGGTAGCCGTCTTTAAGCGCCTTGCCGACCAGCACCTCACTCTGGCCCATGTGATAGAGATAGGCGGAATCCATATAATTAACGCCGCTATCGATGGCATAACGAATCATCCTGATGGCTTCCGGCTCGTTGATTTTCGACTGGTCTTCACCGATGACGGGCAAGCGCATAGCGCCAAACCCCAGCACCGAAACCTGCCAGTCCAGCTTGCCGAATTGGCGATATTGCATCGTAACTCCTCTTTTTGGTTTACGCTTATCAGTATAACGCGATATATCGTGATGGTTCAAATAGTATTTTCGCACGTTTCTCAGAGAGATGCAAACAAATGATAAGTCAAAGGTAAAAACTTAAAAGTCAAAGCCAGATTATGATAAAATACAGCTAAAGAAACGGGGGAAAAAAGTGAGTTTAAAGCAGACGTTAGCCCGGCATATAAATGTCTACCGGGTGATTACAGCAGCAGGATTCATCGCGGCGGTGATACTTGTTATGGTAATCCCGGCACAGATGAGCGGGGCTTCCCCCTGGGCGTACTATTACGGAGTCAAGAACTTCTCCCAGGGCAAGCTGGTGATCAACGACCGACTGCTTTTCCAGGAGATAAACGAGGCGAGGCAACAGGGCGGGGTGCTGATGCAGTACGTAAAGATAGGCGAGAACAGGTGGGCTCTGGAAAAAGCCCCCGGCTATGTATTTTACCTGGTACCTTTCGAGCTGGCACACCTGGCGCGATGGGGCAACGTAGCACTGGCAGCGGGCATGGTAATAGTCACGTATTTGCTCCTCAAGCGCCTACGCGACGAAAAGACCGCCTGCGCGGGGTCGCTGCTGCTTTTGTTCACGCCAATCGGACTGATAATGTGGAACCGTGCCTACATGGACACCTTAGCATCGCTGGCTTTCCTGGCGATGGGCGGCGGCCTGTATTTTTACCACAGCCTGGAGCGGACAAGGCTGAGTCCGGTGCGGGGCGGGGTGCTATTGTTCCTGGCTTTCCCGTTCATAAGCTGGTCGGTATTGGTGAGATACTCGAATTTACCGATCGCGATAATAATAGCGCTGCATTATACAGTAACGCGGTTGGTTTCGTGGAAAAAGAGAGAGAAAACAAGATTCCTCAGCGAGTCTACAGCCATTGCTATGGGCATAGGCATCCCGCTGGCCGCCCTACTCCTCTACAACTATTACGTATTCGGGTCGCCGCTGGACTACGGATATAAATATACGTTATTTCCCGTCAAGTTTGCTTACGAGTACCTGGGGCAGGCCACTGAAAGCGGTGAATCGATGCCCTGGAGAATAATTCTGGACAATTTAAAGACCGTGCCGCCCGCCCTGTTCCAGGGATTCCCCATCCTGGTGGCAGCAATACCTGCGTTCGGCGTGGTGCTATGGCGAAAGCTCAGTCGGCGGCGGGCGAACACCGCCGGCAGGTGGAACAGCCTAAACAAAGAACTGCCCTGGGACTTTTTACTCGTATTGGCCGGCTGGTTTCTCAGCGTCTACTGTCTATACATGACTTACGAATTCACGGCTGAATACTTAACGAGCGGCAGCTCTTACTTCAGGTACGCCCGTTATTATTTACCAGGACTTTTCCCGGTGGCATTGACTACCGCCCCGGTGGTTTCCAGATTGCCCTTGAAATTCAGCATACCTTTGATAATGGCATTAATGGCAGCGGGCATAGTGCTGTATTTTCAGGTCGCCCTGAATCCCAATGCATGAACGATTTTTCTAAGCTCACCCCCTTTATCCCCCTCTCAAACAGACTTATCTTTTGAGCGCAATTATTCTCATGTTTGAGAGGGGAAGAATAAAAAGAGGGGTTTGCACCCCTCTTAGACGCCCCGGCTTTAAAATCCACCCTCTGTATGTCCCTACTTTACGAAAGGAGGACGTGAAAATAGTACCTGATTTGTATCTACTGTGCCAATAATACTAATATATAAGCTAGTAATAGTTAATTTCCCCCGCTGGAGCGAATATTGGATACCGAAAAATGGGTGCAAAAAATCAGGGAAGACTTCCCGGCGCTGAAAAAGCGTCGTAACGATAAACCTCCAATTTATTTCGACAACGCCTGCACCACCCTCGTCCCGAGGCAGGTGATCGAAGCCATCAACGAATACTACACAGGCTTCCCGGGGTGCGGCGGGGCGAGGAGTCGCCACTGGTTCGCCGCGGAGGTCAACAGCCATATCGAAGGAAATCCTGAAAATGGCATAACAGGCTCGCGCAGTCTGATAAAAGAGTTTATCAACGCGCGGTGGGAGAAGGAAATAATATTTACCCAGAATACCAGCCACGCCATCAACATCGTCGCCCTCGGATTTAAATTCCAGTCCGGCGATACCGTCCTGCTGACCGATAAAGAGCACAACTCAAACCTGCTCCCCTGGCTGCGACTCCAGAAAAAAGGAATGATCAAAGTGGAGCATGTCGAAACGGACGAAAACGGCAATTTCGACATCGAGGGACTAAAACAAAAGCTCGAAAACAGCAGGGTCGCCCTGGTCAGCATGGCTTATACATCCAATCTGACCGGCTATACGATACCGGCCGGGGAAATAATTAAAATCGCCCACGATAACGGGGCGAAGGTGCTGCTCGACGCCGCGCAAACGGCATCGCACCGGGCTATCGACGTGCAAAAACTGGACGTCGACTTCCTGGCTTTTTCCATCCACAAGATGTGCGGGCCGAGGGGTGTGGGAGTCCTCTATGGCAAGCAGGAACTCCTTGGCCACGCCCTCCACGAAGAAGATGACCCCGCCGACGCTATCGCCCCATGTATGCTGGGCGGCGGCACCGTCGGGGACACGACTTACGAATCCTATTCCCTGCTGGAGCCCCCGGAGCGCTTCGAGGTGGGCGTTCAGAACTACCCCGGACAGATAGCAGCCGGGACCGCCGTCGCGTACCTGCAAAAAATCGGCATGGACAGGATAAACAGTCGAATCAATCTCCTGAACGACTTCCTGACCAAAGAACTCCACAAACGCTACGGGGACACGGGCTGGTTCAGCATCCTGGGACCGCAAAAAGCCGATCAAAGGGCGGGGATATTGACCTTCGAGGTAAGGCGGCCTAACGCCGTGGGCATTGCCGAAGAGTTAAGCGACAAGAGCAATATCATGATACGCGACGGCGTTTTTTGCGTTCATTCATACTTAAACTATAAATTCGGGCAGGGCTGGATGCGCCCCCGACTGCCGTCCGAGCACAGGATGGTCTACCGGGCGTCCCTCTATTTTTATAATACCCTAGAAGAATGCCAGATTTTCGTCGAAACCCTAAATACTATCTTCGAGGAACGCAGCTACATCTGAAAGGCCGGGTAAGCGTTTAATTGGACGAACTTGTAGTTAAATATTACCGTCGGTTATGCAAAACAGGTTTCGAGCATACCGGCGAACTGGAAAACCCCTCGATATTTCTGGACACGGTCGGCGAGAGGATAAGGATTTGCTCGCACGTCGGCCACGCCTATATCCACATCTACATCAACGTCTGTAATGGGATTATCGACGACATTAAATATTTGTGCAACTGCGACCCCACCGCCAACGTGGTGGTCGAGATACTCTGCGGACTCGTGAAAGGAAAAACTATAAGAGAAGCGGAGGCCCTGACCGAGGAATCTTTCTCCAGGGCGCTGGGAGGCGGCGGAGAAGAGTTCCTCAAAAAAGCGCGGGGGATCATCGAGCTGCTGCACCGGGGCATCAACCGATATAAAGCCAGTCATACGTAGTTTTATGAGGACAAATTTATTGACAAAAAACGCGGTAAATGATATTTTAAGGGGAAATGTATCATTGTACTTAATACATCCAATTGTTCCTATATATTTTAATCCCCAGCAATAAATATTCCTTTAAATATCAGGATGAAATAGAAATATGAAAGGGGCAGCTAATGAAAAACGTATCACTAACGGTAAACGGAGTTAAACATAAAGTCGAGGCCGGGCCGGACCTGGTGCTGCTCGACCTGCTGCGCGAGCAACTGGGGCTCACCGGAACGAAGCAGTCCTGCGACCGGAAAGGCCAGTGCGGGGCGTGCACGGTAATCGTCGAAGGGAAGGCCGTCCGCTCCTGCCTGAAGAAAGTGGCCGACCTGGACGGCGCAGATGTCATTACCGTGGAAGGACTGGGCACGCCGGAAAATCCCCACCTCATCCAGGAAGCCTACGTGCTCTCCGGGGCCATCCAGTGCGGCTACTGCACGCCGGGTATGATCATGGCCACCAAAGCCCTGCTCGACCAGAACCCCGATCCAGATCTGGCGGCGATTAAGAAGGCGCTGGCACGCAATCTGTGCCGCTGCACCGGTTACGTGAAAATCATCGACGCCGTAAAGCTGGCCGGGAAATTCCTGCGCAAAGAGACCACGCCCGCCAAAGTCCGCGCCAGTCTCAATAAGAAAAAGATGATAGGCGAATCTCATCCACGGCCATCCGCGATGATCAAAGCCTGCGGTCTGGCGAAGTTCGGCGGGGACATCAAGATGAAAAACATGCTGGAAATTGCGGCGGTGCACAGCACCGAGTTCCATGCCATCATAAAGTCCATCGATGCCAACGCGGCGAAGAAGATGCCGGGCGTCTACGGCGTGATGACGGCGGAGGACATTAAAGGCACCAACCGGATCCGCGTCATCGTCCCGGACCAGCCGATACTATGCGAAGATAAGGTAAGGACGCTGGGCGACCCGGTGGCAATCGTCGCCGCCGAGACAAGAGAACAGGCCAGGGCCGCCGCGGCCGCCGTCAAGGTGACCTACGAAAAACTGTCGGTCATGCTGACGCCAGAAGAAGCGCTGGCACCGGGGGCGGTACAAATCCATCCGCACTCGCCCAACCTCTGCTACCAGCAACCGCAGATAAAAGGCGATGCCGCCAAGGCGTTTAAGGCAGCATCCGCTACAGTCGAGGGGGACTTTTCAACACAGATGAACCACCAGGCGGCGCTGGAGCCGGAGGCCTGCGTGGCGTACCTCGACGGCGATGAGCTGGTAATTATCGGGCGGAGCATTATGATTCACGCGCACGCCGCCATCATCAAGGAAGCGGTGGGCGCGGAGAAAGTACGCTATATCGAGCCCTACTCCGGCGGGCAGTTCGGTATCAAGGCGACGATTTCGTCCGAAGGCATTGCCGCGGCCGCCGCCATGCATTTTAAACGCCCCATCCGCTATATCCCGACCATCGCGGAATCGATGCTGATAACCTCGAAGCGGCACCCGTTCGCCATGAAAACAAAGCTGGCGTCCGATGCCAAAGGCAAACTGACCGCCTATTCCAACGAGTTCATGCTCAACAAGGGCGCCTACTTCCTGCTCGGGCCGATTATGCCGGGTCGTGCTTTCCACATGTTGAACGGGTCGTACAATATTCCCAACGTCTACGCCTACGGGAAAATGGCCTATACCAATAACGGCAGCGGCGGGGCGGCGCGAGGGGCCGGACCGCCCCAGGTAATGTTCGCCCTGGAATCCCTGATAGATATGCTGGCCGAAAAAACGGGCATCGACCCCCTGGAGCTGCGCAAGAGGAATGCCCTGAAACCGGGGGAGACGCGCTCGACGGGTGCCCCCATAGACCAGACCAGCTTCCCGGAACTCTGCGACGACATCAGGCCGCATTATGAGCGCGCTAAAAAGGACGCCGCCGCGTTTAATAAAAAGGGCGGTAAGATAAAGCGGGGCGTGGGCATCGCCTGCCACTCCTTCGGCATCGCCGAGGCGGGAGACCAGGCTTCGAACTTTGTGGAAATAAACCCGGACGACACCGTAACCATCTATGCCGCCATCGCCGACCCCGGCGAAGGCAACGATTCCATGCTTTCACAACTGGCCGCGCAGGTCCTCGGCCTGCCGCTGGAAAAGATACACCTGTACACCCGCGATACCGATAAGACCGTAGGGGCAGGCCCGTCCGCCGGAAGCCGACAGACCTACATGGGCGGCGGCGCCCTGGTCAACGGCCTGGAAAAAATGGCCAAAGCCATGAAAGAAGCCGGCTCCAAGACCTACGCCGGGCTTAAAAAAGCCAGCAAGGCGACTCGCTATGAAGGCGTCAAGCAAATCGCCGGGGCCGACCGACTCGACCCCAAGACCGGGCAGAGCAACTCATTCGATTCCCAGGTGCATAACATCCAGATGGCCGAGGTGGAAGTCAATACGGAGACCGGCGATGTCAAAGTGCTGAAAATGACCACCGCCGTGGACGCCGGACCTATCATCCACCCGCAGAACCTGGAAGGACAGCTCGAAGGGGGCATGGACCAGGGGATAGGCTACGCCCTGAGGGAGGAATTCGTCCTCGGCAAGACCAAGGATTGGATAACGTTCAAATTCCCCACCATCGAAAACTCGTTCGAGGTGGAGTTCATCAAGCGCGAGACCCCGCGTATCAGGGGCACTCTGGGCTCTACCGGCATCGGCGAGATGACGATGGTGTCCACCGCCCCGGCGGTCACCAACGCTATCAATAACGCCTGCGGGGCCAGGATTTACCACCTCCCTGCCACCCCGGAAAAGGTCAAGGCGGCACTGAAAGCCAAGAAATAAAAATACAGTAAAGAATCGGCAGGCTATCTTGGCGGCGGCCTGCCGATTCGGGTTTTTGGATTTTATTACAGTCTTAGCGGTGGTTCCGTGATCATATGGACGAAATTGAATTTCTGGCGAAGACGGTAAACGAACAGCTTGAGGACGGGCGTCCGCTCGTCCTGGTATCCATCATGAGCATGCAGGGCTCTACGCCCCGGCACAGTGGTACCAAGATGGTTGTGGGGGCAAACGGGAAAGGTTACGGCACGATAGGCGGGAGCCTGCTGGAAGCCGCCGCCATCCGGGAGTCGCGAAATGTATTATCAACCGGGAAATCAAAAATTCTATCATACGAGCTTACCGGCAAGGACGCTACTGCCCCGGGGATGATCTGCGGCGGTAAAGCCGAGATACTGCTGGACTACCTGGCAGCGACGCCGCAAAACCTGGAGTTCTCCAGACGGTGGCGCGATGTTATTCAAAGCGGCAAAGGATTCTATCTCTTAACACATATTAAAGGCGAAGGCAGTACATTAGAGATATCCGGGCACAGCATTCTTGATACCGACGGCAGCCCTCTTACCTCTTTATTAACCAAGCCGGATATTGAGAAATTGAAGTCGGAACTATATAACGTCTCCAATACCGCCGTTTTACCGCTCGGAGACATACGGGTAATGGTCGACCGGATACGTAAAATAAAAACCCTGTACTGTTTCGGGGCGGGGCACGTGGCGGTACCGACAGCCCACCTGGCGGCGCTGGCAGGCTTCAGGGTGGTGGTGATCGACGACCGGCCGGAATACGGCAATGCGGAACGCTTCCCGGAGGCACATAGAATATTGGTGATTAACGACTTCAATCACGCCTTCGAGGGACTGGAAATAGACGAGGACTCCTACATCGTCATCGTGACGCGGGGGCACCAGTACGACCGGGCGGTACTCGAACAATCCCTCAAGACTAACGCCGGCTACATCGGCATGATCAGCAGTCGACGCAAGCGCGAAGCCATCTACGAATATCTGATGACCCAAGGCGTAAAAAGAGAACATCTGGAATGGGTGCACTCCCCCATCGGCATCGATATCGGCGGGGAAACGCCGGAAGAAATCGCGGTCAGTATCGTCGCCGAGTTAATCAAAGTAAGGAGCCAACAACAGCCGTGAAACCCGGCCGGTACGCAGCCATCATCCTGGCCGGCGGCCTCTCCAGCCGCATGAAGCGGTTTAAACCCCTCCTCCCCCTCGGTGAAACCACGGTAACCGACCATGTTATCGCCACTTTTTTAAGCGAGTCGGTCGATGTTTTCCTCGTGGCAGGCTACAAACAGGACGAAATAAGGGCGGGCATTAAAAAGCGCGATATCACCATTGTTTATAATCCCGATTACGAACAGGGCATGTTCAGTTCGATTCAAGCGGGCATCCGCCACCTGCATCCGAGTCACCAGGCATTTTTTGTCCTGCCGGTGGACATACCGCTGGTAAGACCGACCACTATCCGGCGGCTGATGCAAGCGGCCGCGGAAAACCCGGATAAAATTATTTACCCGGCGTTCGGGGGGGAAAGGGGACATCCACCGCTGATACCCGCCGGGCTGGTTCCCGATATCCTGGGGTGGGGGAAAAACGGGGGGCTTAAAGCCGTCCTCAAAGCACACGAGAAACTAGCGCTGGAAGTACCGGTCGCGGACAGCTTTATCCACTTTGATATCGACACCCCGGAAAACTACCGCTCACTGATGGAGCATTTTAAGCGCTACGAAGTGCCCACGGATGAAGAGAGCGATGAAATATTGAACATCTGCAAAGTAGCGCCGGAAAAAGTCCGGCATAGCATGAAAGTAGCCGAGGCGGCTACAGCCATCGGGCTGGCGCTGGATACCGCCGGTTTTACGGTAGATATAGAGGCCATCAGGATGGCCGCCAAGCTTCATGATATCGCCAAGGGCCAAATCAAACATGACGTAGAGGGAGGGAAGATACTGCGGGGGCTGGGTTTCGGTAAAGTGGGAGACATCGTGGCCGTCCACTCCAATTTGGCGGAAGGAAACATTAATTTGCCTTTAGAGGCTAAAATAGTATACCTAGCGGATAAATTCGTTGGGGGAGAAAGGCTGGTCACTATCGAAGAACGGTATCACCACCCTGATTTTACCCCTGAAGCCCAGGCCAAGACGATGGAACGTTTAAAGGTAGCCCTGGAAGTAAAACGTGAATTGGAGAGCCTTATCGGAGCGCCTCTGGAATCAGTTATTTCCTGATAAAACTCTAAGAGTAAAACATGGTGGCGCCGGTCTGTGAGGTATCATAACCCCCGACACCGTCCACGATCTTCTTGAACTCATCACTTTTAATGATTTCCAGCATGGGGGCGAGTCGCGGGCTGCGGTAGTTGGCTATCGGTATGACGAGGTCGTAACGCTCCCGGAACATCGGCATAAAATCCAGGCCGTTACTCAACGCCGCCGCCTTGATACCGAGGCCGACATCGGCATTACCGTGGGCGATGTGCGAGGCAACCGCCAGATGCGTATTAAACTCGATGTCATATCCCTTAATCTCAAAGGGCGAAATGCCCTGCCGTTTCAACTGCAGGTCAAGCAGCACCCGCGTGCCGGACCCCTTCTGGCGGTTAACGAACGTAATGTCGGGTCGTTTTAAGTCATTCAATGATTTTATCTTCTTGGGATTTCCCGAAGCGTACATCAGCCCCTGGATACGGAAGGAGAGGTTGACGATAGCAATCTCACGTCCCGGCAAAATTCTTTTCACATAAGGATAATTATACTCGCCGGTCTCTTCGTCCAGCAGGTGGGTACCGGCCAGGTCCGCCCTTTCTTCCTGGAGAGCGATAAGGCCGCCCAGGCTGCCGGCATGCGTCACCTCAGTCCGGAGACCCTCAACACGTTGCCTGAGTAAATCCAGAAGTATGTTTAAAGCGAGGTCGTGGCTGCCCACGATGCGGATAACGTTGTTTGCCTCTCTCGACGCGGGGGCCTCTTCGGGTTTATTTACTTCGGATTGCCTCTCCTCGCGCCACTTTTCCAGACTCAAATAAAAAGCCGCTTCGAGCTCTTCGGGACTGTAACCCTGACTCAGTGACCTGACGATGTCTTCATTCATGTTTTCCAGCAGCTTTCTCTGGCGGCCAGCCCGTACGTCTGACATCTTGTCCTTAGACATTACGCTGGTGCCGCCGCCGCGCCTGGAGACCAGGACCTGCTCCTGTTCCAGCTCAAGGTAAGCCCGGCAAACAGTATTGGGATTAATGTTAAGCGACTGGGAAAGCTGCCGGATAGAGGGGAGTCGGTCGCCAGGCTTAATCTGCTCCGTAGCGATAAACTGCCGGAGCTGATCGGCGATCTGACGGTATAGCGGCGTTGATGAATGGTAATCCAGTTTAATATCCATAATTTTTTAATGGCTCTTGTTTTCGCAGGGACATGGCAAGTATACCAAATTCGTGTGGCGAAGTAAATTACTTATATCCTTTTAAGCGCCTGTTCCAAATCCGCGGGCAAAGGCGACTCGAACTCAACGTACCGGCCGGTGGAGGGGAGGCTAAAGCCGAGGCGGGAGGCATGGAGAAACTGGCGTGAGAGATGGGGAGATGAGACACCGTAGGTGGCATCACCGACGACGGGGAAGCCGATGGCGGCCAGGTGCACGCGTATCTGGTGGGTACGACCTGTCTCCGGCCTGATTTCCAACAGGCTGTAGCCGCCGATATATTTGAGGACGCGGTATTCCGTCCGGGCTTCTCTGCCACGGGAGACTATCGCCATCCGCTGGCGGTTGCGGGGATCGCGACCGATAGCCGCCTCGATAACACCGCTTTCAGGCTCCAATTTGCCCTTTACCAGCACGATGTAAGACTTGGCAACCGAATGTGATTTAAACTGGTCGGAGAGATTTTCGTGGGCGGGGCGGTTCTTGGCCACAATGATAAGTCCCGAGGTATCTTTATCCAGTCGGTGCACGATGCCGGGTCGGGATGACTCCGTGTCCTCCGCGAGTCCGGGGAGGTAACCCAGGACGGCATTTACCAGGGTATGAGAGGGGTGGCCGGGGGCGGGGTGCACCGGCAGGCCGGCCGGCTTATCCACCACGAGCAGGTCTTTATCCTCATAAACGATTTTCAGGGGAATAACTTCGGGAGAGAGGGGGACGGGGGATTCGGGGGGTATCGAAATATCTACTTTATCATTGATAGTTAACTTAAAGCTAGACTTGGTCGGCCGTCCGTTCACGGTGATAAAGCCCGCGGCGATGAGCTTCTGGGCGCGGGTGCGGGACAGCTCGGGACACCTTTCGCCGACGAATTTATCGAGGCGAGTTCCCGAAACATCCGCCACAAAGGAATAACCCCTGGTCATGTCCGACGCCCGGCCGGTTTAGCCCAAATAATAATACAAAAGATGAGAATGATAACGCCGACGGTTATCGAAGCATCAGCCACATTAAAAGTCGGCCAGATTTTAAAATCGAGAAAATCGGTGACCTGCCCCAGGCGGAGTCGGTCGATCAGGTTGCCAATAGTGCCGCCCAGTATCAAGCCGATAGCCGACCGGACCCACATTTTATCAAGAAAGGACCAGCGACAGCTCAGGAACAGGACAAGAAACAGAAAGGCGGCAATACCGACAAAATCAAAAATGGTAAAAATCAGGGGATGGCCCTGGAAAATACCAAAAGCGGCCCCGGTATTCTGGACATAGACAATCTGGAAAAAGCCGACATCAAAGAGCGATTCCCCGGGGGACATATTGGCGGTTATCCACAATTTACTAAGCTGGTCGACAATGACGACGAGCAACGCAATACCCAGGAAGATAATGTCCCGCTTATTTGGGAGGTGATGCAATTTTGGCATTCTTCGTCAGCAGCGCCTTACACTTCAGACAATAAGCCGCCTGCGGCAGCACCTCCAGACGCTCGGGGTCAATAGGCTGGCCGCAATTTTCACACAATCCGTAGGTGCCCTTCTCAAACTTCTCCAAAGCGTGTTCAATATCGCTCATTTCCTGACGGATGTGGTTTTCCAGAGCCAACCGCTTCTCTAACTCCAGGGTCTCGGTGGCTTCCTCCTCGCGCTTGCCGAAGGGACTGCCCTCCCGCCGTTCATCGGAAGTGGACGCATTTGTCTGTACCTTGGCCAATTCCTCGGCATGGCGTTTTCGTTCACTCTCCAGTCTGTTGCGCAAATGTGCGAACTTGTCCGTCATGTCTCCCTCCATCCGCCTCACCTCATTTGAGAAAGGCTTAAACTAATATCCTGCCACCAATCAAAGCGTGTATGCCAATATATATAAAAAACAAAAAAGAAAATGAGGAAAATCTACAGATTAGTCTAATAATGTCCCAATATGGCCAATAGCATGCGCCGATTGCCAGTGCCAACGGTCAACGGCAAAGTTGAATTTTCGCCCAGCCACTAAAGAACAGGACATACCAACAGTGTAACCTATTTATCCAATTTGGTCAATGGGTTCCGGGACATTTTTCCGAGAAAATAGTCCTGCAAGCCAGCTTGAGTAACGGCGAGGGGTATTTTTTATAGTCAAACCCTTACCTGCCGTACTTGAACTTGGCCAGCAGGAGACAACTGTTAAGAGTGGCCCCAATAGAGTTCCAGATAATAAGCGGCACAAGACCGAGAACGATGCCGTATATCAGCCAGATTATTACACCCGTCAGCAGAGCGGAAGTGAAAATAAAGCTTATCTCACGGGCGCTCTTCAGCTTATACACCCGCAGAATCTGCGGGACGACCGCGAAAGTGGTAAATAAACCGGCTACCAGACCCAGAATTTCGGAAGATGGCAAGGAAATACCTCCTCAGACGGAATATACTATCCCATTTTAGCATAAGCCGTTCATCTTCTATAGCTTTAGCACACGGAAAAGCTAGCAGCGCCAGACCAATTAAGGTAAAATGTGAAAAATGACAATCAGGCAGAATGTGCAGCAAATACTTGGTGAACTCATCGAGGGGGTACAACTGGAAGCCGCCGCCAAAACGAGAGAACCCCGCGAAATCCTCGAAGCTATTGAGGCCGGCATTAAGACAATCGGGGAAAACTATGTGCAGGAAGCGGAAAGAGCTTACCGGGAAATCGGGGGGAGAGCCGAATGGCACTTTATCGGGCACCTCCAGAAGAACAAGGTCAAAAAAGCGGTCGAGATATTCGATATGATAGAGACGGTAGATTCCCGCGAGATTGCCAGTGAAATCGATAAAAGGTGCGCCGCGGCCGGCAAGACCATGCCGGTTTTGATTGAAATAAACAGCGGACGGGAGAGCGGGAAAGCCGGCGTCTACCCCGAGCACGCCGAGCGGCTAATCAGAGATATTTCAACATTAAAGAATATCAAGGTGATGGGCCTGATGACGATGGGACCGCAGGTCGGCGACCCGGAAGACGCCCGACCCTGTTTTGCCGAGACGAAAAAATTGTACGAGCGGATTAAAGAACTCAACCTTCCGAACGTCGAGATGAAATACCTTTCGATGGGGATGACAAACTCCTATCGCGTCGCCGTGGAAGAGGGCGCCAACATTATCAGAATCGGGAGCAAGATATTCGGGTAGAGAGAGTGACCGTGACGGGTAACAGGAGACCGATAATCGCCATCACCATGGGGGATGCCTCCGGGGTGGGGCCCGAGGTAATAGTAAAAGCCCTCCGTTCCCGGCAGATTTACGGCATGTGTTACCCGGTAGTGTTCGGCGCCGGAGACGTGATGAGACACACGATAAAGTTACTGGGCAGTCCGCTAAAACTGCACACTATCGACCGTCTAGACGACAGGCGCGGGGAATATGGAATAATCGACCTCTTTGACCTGCAAAATCTTAACCTAAAAGACGTAATTACCGGCAAGGTCTGCGTAGCCTGCGGCCAAGCAGCCATGGAGTATGTTGCCAAAGCCGCCGAACTCGCTTTAGAAAATAAAGTTGACGCTCTGGCAACGGCTCCGATTAACAAAGAAGCAACGATACGGGCAGGTTATGGAGATATAGGGCACCTGGAATTTCTCGCGCGAATCAGCCAAACTACTCAATATGCTGGCATGCTGGTCTCCGGCACCCTACGGGTAGTTCATCTCACGACCCATTACTCTTTAAAAGACGCCTGCGCCCTGGTAACAAAGGAGAGGATTCTGGCCAGACTAAGGCTGACTTATGAGTCTTTCCGGAAATGGGGAATCAGAAATCCACGAATCGGGGTGGCCGCGCTTAATCCTCACGGCGGGGAAGGAGGTCTATTCGGGCGGGAGGAAATCGAGGAAATTATGCCCGCCGTAAAAGAGGCGCAGAAGCTGGGCATCAATGCCCGCGGTCCTTTCCCCGCCGATTCAATCTATGTTCGCGCTGTGGCGGGAGAGTTCGATGTTGTTCTCGCCATGTATCATGACCAGGGGCATATCGCCGTAAAAGTACACGGATTTGAAAAGAGTATCAGTATTGCCCTGGGGCTGCCGTTCGTGCGGACCTCGGTAGACCACGGCACGGCCTTTGACATTGCGGGCAGGGGAGTAGCCAATCCCCAAAGTATGGAGGAAGCTATAAAAACGGCTGTCTACCTGCTGGAAGGCAAGCTGCTCCAACGTTAAAGAAAGTCGGGGTTTTTAACTATGTCACCTGATTAATTTTACAAAATCCACCCCCTGTATCCCCTTCCTTTATAAAAGGAGGGGGAAGAGAAACAAGAGGGGCTTACGCCCCTATTAGACGCCCTGGACGAAACGAGTCCCGAAACTCTGTATTTAAATTTTTAATTGGACTCCGCCCCTCTCTGATGAATCCCCAAGTCCGTTCCTTGACAAAAGCTGCCAGCTTCGCCAGAATTGAAACAGAAGAGCGAATAGCGAATGAAGAGGTGGCATGGCAAGCGAAAAACTGGAAGGAATGGCTGAAGAACAGGAACAGGTTATCCAGCAAACGCAGGAGATCCTCGGCGAGTTCAGTCGAAAAAGGGCGAGCCTGATACCGATACTGCAAAAAGTACAGGGAAAGCTCGGCTACCTGCCGCGGGAAGCCATGATGGAAATCGCTGCATACCTCGATATTGCCGTAATAGACGTCTACGGCGTGGTCACGTTCTACAACCAATTCCGGCTCAATCCACCGGGTAAGCACTCGATTAAAGTGTGCCTGGGCACCGCCTGCCATATGAAAGGCGGCTACATCACCCTGGACGCGTGGAAACGCCGGCTGAATATACAGCCGCGCCAGACGACATCGGACCGCGAGTTCGACCTGGACACCGTGGCCTGCGTCGGCTGCTGCACCATGGCGCCGGTGACCGTCGTCGATAACAGGCCGGAAGGCAAAGTCGAACCTACCAGGGTGGACGGCATCCTGCTCGCCTTCGGATACGACCACGCCGCGAAGGATAAAGAAAAAAAGTGACCACGACTGAAGCAAAGACGATAAACGCCGCCTTTGATAAGATAAAAAAACACGCCGAAGCCTACCGGCGGAAGCTAAAGCAGAACAAACCGGTAATAATGGTCGGCACGGCGACATGTGGTAGAGCTGCCGGGGCGCTGGATGTAGTCAAAGCTTTTAAAGACGAAATCAAGAAGCACAACCTCGACTGCCCGGTGATAGAGGTCGGCTGCATGGGGCACTGCTACGCCGAACCTATCGTAATCATCAGCAAGCCCGGCTACCCGCCGATAGCCTACGGGCACGTCAACCCGGTCATCGCCGAAAGACTGGTCAATGAATTCATCCTCGGGGAAAACCCCGTGCCCGAGTTCGTCCTCGGGGCACTGGAAGCCAACGAAATCCTGCCCAGCTTGCAGGACTTTCCCAGAGCTAAATACGAACAGAAAATAATCCTGAAAAACTGCGGGCACATCGACCCTACCAGATTAGAGGCATATATCGCCGCGGGAGGCTATAGCGCGCTGGCCAAAGCGCTACAACAAAGACCGGAGGCCATCATCGACGAGGTAAAAAGGTCGGGGCTGAGGGGACGGGGCGGGGCGGGCTTCCCGGCCGGACAGAAATGGCAGGCCTGCCGCGAGGAAGCCGCAAAGCCGAAATATATCATCTGCAACGCCGACGAGGGAGACCCGGGGGCATTCGTCGACCGGGCGATACTCGAAAGCGACCCGCACTCAGTCATCGAGGGAATGATTATCGCCGGGTACGCGGTGGGCGCCCGGCACGGTTATATCTACGTCCGCGCCGAATACCCGCTGGCGGTAGAACGACTGGAAATTGCTTTAAACCAGGCGAAGAGGCTAAAGCTCACCAGCAAAAATATACTCGGCAGCGATTTCAGCTTTGATATCACGCTGTTCCAGGGCTCGGGGGCATTTGTCTGTGGCGAAGCGACCGCGATGGCTAACTCCATAGAGGGAAAAACGGGCACCCCCCGCCCCAGACCTCCCCGCATGACGACGGCAGGACTCTTCGGCAAGCCGACCGTCGTAAATAATGTCAAGACGCTAGCCTACGTACCACAGATAATAAATAACGGCGCTGACTGGTTCGCCGGAATCGGTGCCAAAGGCAGTCCGGGCACAGCCGTTTTCTCCCTGGCGGGCAAGATAGTCAATACGGGGATGGTCGAGGTACCGATGGGCACCAGCCTGAGACATATCATCTTCGACGCGGGGAGCGGGATACCGGGGGGCAAACGCTTTAAGGCCGTCCAGATAGGGGGACCTTCCGGCGGCTGCCTGCCGGAATCAGCCCTCGATTTACCGGTCGATTTCGACTCCCTCCAAAGCGCCGGGGCGATAATGGGGTCGGGGGGGATGGTCGTCTGCGACGCGGACGATTGCATGGTGGAGATGGCGCGGTACTTTTTAGAGTTCACCCAGCGTGAGTCCTGCGGCAAGTGCACATTCTGCCGGCTCGGCACCAAGCAGATGCTGGAGATACTCACGGATTTCACCCTGGGTAAGGGTCAAATCAAAGACCTCGAAACGCTGGAAAAGCTGGCTAAAGAAGTCAAAGAGGGGTCGCTCTGCGGACTGGGGCAAACGGCGCCCAATCCCATCCTGACCACGCTGCGGTATTTCAGAAACGAATACCTGGAGCATATCACGATGGGAAAATGTCCGGCGCTCATGTGCCAGCACCTCATCGCGTACTATATCCTCCCCGAAAAGTGCG
>CAZEUJ010000031.1:0-17292 GCA_964514525.1 uncultured Dehalococcoidaceae bacterium | reverse complement strand
ATGGCGCTGGCGGGACTTTAGAGTTACTAAAGGTATGCAATTCTAAAAATCCCCGACTCGTGAAAAAGTCGGGGATTTTTGTTTTAAATCGTGTTTTTATATTCGTAAGTCAAATTCGGGGCGTCTAAGAGGGGTCACGACCCCTCTTTCTATTTCCCCCCTCTCCTTCAAGGAGAGGGGGCCAGGGGGTGAGGTTCAATAGTCTTATTCATAGTATAATAAAGCTATGAAAACCAGCGATTTCGACTATCATCTCCCGCCGGAGCTTATCGCCCAGACCCCCATCGAGCCGCGGGACCATTCCCGGCTCCTGGTTCTCGACCGCCAACAAGGCTCTATAGAACACCGCCATTTTTATGATATTCTCGAATACCTGCATGAAGGCGATGTCATGGTGTTCAACGACAGCCGTGTTATCCCCGCTCGCATCAAGGGGAAAAGGTCGGGCAGCGGGGGCAGGGTAGAAATTTTACTCCTCCGGCGTAAAGCACCCGGCATCTGGGAGGCATTAGTCAAACCCGCCCGGCGGTTGCTTCAGGGAGCCGCCATCCAGATAGAACCGGGCGTTCAAGCGGAAATTGTCGGGGAAGGGGATAAGGGGATGAGGGTAGTGAGTTTTTCCGACGAGTCCGGCCTGTTCAAAGCCGGCGAGGTGCCGCTGCCGCCATATATCCACGAGCCGTTGAAAAATCCGGAGAGGTATCAGACGGTCTATGCCCGGGTGACCGGCAGCGTGGCTGCCCCGACGGCCGGACTCCACTTCACGCCCGGGCTACTAGCAAAAATCGAGGAAGAAGGGGTGAACTGCCTGTTTACCACCCTGCACGTGGGACTGGACACTTTCCGGCCCATTACCGAGGATGACCCGCAGAATCACGTCATCTATAAAGAATACGGTATCGTGGTTAAAGAAACAGCCGACAAGCTGAATCGCGCCCGGCGCGAGGGACGGCGGATTATCTGTGTCGGCACCACGACGGTAAGGCTTGTGGAACAGGCGGCAATGTTTAGTCCGGCCGGGGAACTTCGGCCTTTTGAAGGCTGGGTAGACCTGTTCATACTACCGGGTCATCGTTTCCAGATGGCCGACGCTATGGTCACCAACTTTCACCTGCCCCGGTCGACGTTGCTGATGCTCCTTACCGCTTTCGGCGGTAAGGAGTTCGTCGTTAAAGCCTATCAGGAAGCGATAGCGAAGAGATATCGTTTTTACAGCTTCGGAGATGCGATGTTGGTGTTATGACACGAAAATAGCTTCACCGTACGACAGTTTATACTCATTTTTAGTGTCTAAAATTAGTGATTTTCCCGTTGTGACGGTTCTATATTTAACTTGAAGGGAAGAGTGTTGGGAAACGCTTCGCGAGATTTACCCTTTGTCAACGTTTGAGGAATTATCTGAGCAAGCTCTTCGGGAGTCCAGTGCCCGTTTTTCCAGAGCACCTGTTTTACCGGCGGCGGCTCTTCGAATATCCCCACGTGACCATTATAGACTTCGAAGATACAGCCGTTGATATGGTCGGCCGATTCACTGGCTAAGTAGATTACCAGAACAGCAACATCTTCCGGTCGGTTAACCTCGTACGCATCTATTTTTACTTTTGCGCCGCGCCAGGCAGCTATAGGCCGGATTATATTGCAGGTGACGCCGTATTTACCCATATCGCGTGCCACCGAACGGGAGAAACCTGTTATTCCTTCCTTAGCGGCAGAATAAGCCGACCCGCCCATTTGACCAAATCCAACGTGGGAAGACGTATTGATTATCCTTCCATAATTTTGTTCTTTCATTATCGGTGCGGCATTACGGGTACAGTAAAAAGTACCGTAAAGATGCGTTTTTATCATGGCCTCCCAATCATCTGTTCGTATCTCGTAAATCATGCCGCCCCTTATTATCCCGGCATTATTTACCAGAATATCAAGGCGCCCAAAGCTATCGATAGCGGTTTTAACAATTTTTTTTGTGCCATCCTCGGTAGCGACGCTGTCATAGTTGGCCACGGCGGTGCCGCCGTTTTGCTTGATCGTTTTTACGACCTGGTCGGCGGGATTATTAGATGTCCCCTGGCCGTCAAAACTGGTCCCCAGGTCGTTTACTACCACCCGAGCCCCCTGGGCAGCCATGCCTATGGCGTGAGCCCTGCCCAGGCCACTGCCAGCACCTGTGATGATAGCCACTCTACCTTTCAGCATGTCTCCCATAAGTACCTCCGTTATATTGTTCCCCTGAGCTTCGGGTCCAGGGCATCCCGCAGCCCATCCCCCACCATATTGAAAGCAAATACCACCAGCATGATGGCAACACCGGGAACAAAAGATAATAATGGGTTTGTCAGTAGGTACGTAAATCCATCGCTCACCATGGACCCCCAGGAAGGTGTCGGTGCGGCGATACCGATACCGAGATAACTGAGGCCGGCTTCAGCCAGAATGGCCATACCTATCTGCATCGTAATTAATACTATGAGAGGTGGCAAGGCGTTTGGCACGATATGGCGGAACATTATTCGCCAGTTGTCGCTGCCCATCGATGTGCTCGCTAAAATGTAGTCGCTTTCTCTTATAGCCATCACCTGCCCGCACATCAACCGGGCATAGCCTGGAATTAAAGCTATACCTATAGCTATCATGACATTTTTCAATCCCCCGCCCAGTAATCCCGCCAGAAGCAGAGCCAGCAATATCATCGGAAAAGACATAAGGGCATCGATGATTCTCATAATAATGGCATTAACCCACGAGCCATAGTACCCGGCTAACAGTCCGGCAATCACCCCGATAATGGCGGCAATCCCCAGCGCCACCACACCCACCATAATTGAAGTCCGGGCTCCGTATATCAATCGACTCAAAGTATCTCGACCAAGGAAATCCGTACCCAAAAGATGTTCGGTGGAGGGATTCAGTAGAATTTGTTTGAGGTTCTGCGCGGTGGGACTATAGGGAGCAAATAAAGGCCCGGCGGCAGCGGTGATAAAGAATATGAGTAAAATCAATAGCCCGAAAATGACCAGCCCTCGACTCATAAATACCCTGAAGAACCTGCGTGTTTCACTAACACGGAAAGTGGATTCTGTTATCGTATTTGAGACAACCGGGTTTTGTGACATTAGTTATACCTTATCCTGGGGTCTAACAAACCGTAAGATAAATCGACGAGAAGATTTGAGAATACGATGACGCTAGTCATCACCAGCGTAATACCCTGTACGTATGGGTAGTCATGTTGAAAGAGAGCATCCACCGCCAACCGGCCCATACCCGGAATATTAAATACCTGCTCTATCAGCACCGAACCGCCGATGATTCCTGATATACCCATGCCCGCCAGTGTGACGATGGGGATAAGGCTGTTTTTCAGGGCATGGCCCATAATCACCGCACGTTCTGTTAAACCCTTCGACCAGGCCGTACGGACATAGTCTTGCCGGAGTATCTCCAACATGCTGGAGCGCGCCTGGCGGGCATTGCTGGCGATAGGGAATATCGCCATGCAAAACACCGGCATTATCAGTTGCTTGGTGCCTCTTACAAAATCTTCAAAAGGAGAAGTATAGCCCATGGGTGGTAACCAGTTCAAATATATGGCGAAAAGCCACATCAGCATGATGCCCAGCCAGAAAGTAGGCGCCGTTATGCCAAGGTTGGCTAATGTGGTTACCAGGGTATCCAGCCATGTCCCTCGTCTGATGGCGCTGATAATACCAAAGGGTATGCCGATGATTACGCTGATGATAAATGCCAGAATTCCTATATGAGCGGTCACCGGAATGCGTTTAGCAAGGTCGATAGTAACTGGCCTTTTGTTTAAAATGGATTTCCCCAGGTCGCCTTTAAACACATTTCCCAGCCAGTTAAAATACTGAACCGGCATCGGTTTGTCCAGGCCGGCTTCATGTCGTATTTGTGCAATTTCTTCAGCCGTAATACTCTGTACCTGGTTTGGATTAAGGAGCATGTAAATGGGGTCTCCGGGTAACAGCCGCATACCGGTAAAAACGAAAATAGTAACGATAATAATGACAATTACCGATTGGATAAATCTACGGGTAATATAGCTTATCATTCCGCTCTTCGGCGGCAGTTACTGGGCCTGCACAACCGTCACTGATAATATACATTTTATCATGCTCCATGTCGAGCCTATCGCGTTCTCGTTATATGAACTATCCAGATGGGCTAGCGGTTTTAAGGTGTATATGATATCCCGGCTGGGTCATGGGGAACCCGATTACCTTTTAAATATATCTGCCTTGATATTGCCCTTGGCATCAGGCCCGTCAAATGAATATTCTTTTCCCTTCATGGTCTTGGTGAACTTCGGGGTCTGGAGGAGAGCCGTAAACAGGACGGGTTTATTCAGTACCCGGAAATCAAGCGGACAATGTGATAGATTAGGCGGTATATAGACAATAGTAGGTTTATCGATTAAATATTTTTCTAACTCCTTACCGAGGAATAAATCAATCTGCGCTTCAAAACTGCTGAACCAGTCGGCGGGATTGCATCCCAGGAAGATAAGATATTCGTCAGCGTCATGAGTATGCGGCTCTGTTTCCAGTAATATCGGTTCAATAAACAACTGCCACCCCATATTGATACCGGCACCGGGGATTTGCCGGGCTCCCCGGAAATAAGCCTGTGGTTTAGCCATGAATGGTAATTTCATTTCCTCTCTGAAACCGGAAAACACGTATTTCTCGTACTTTCTCGCAGCCATTTATTACTCTCGCTTTTATCTAATTTTTTTGTTATTTGGAAGGTGTAATACCAGTGAATACTAACGATTTGGTAATCCTCTTTGAAACCCCCGGGACTATGCGAATAATCCGGCTTAAGCTCATCAATCGGCATCTGAATCTCCTCTACCAATCGTTGAGATTAACGCCGTTTTCCGGTAGAGCGAAATCAGGTAATAGAGAAATCTGGCGAGAGCCATGGTTTACCGGGCTCCCGCCAGATTCCAGCTTGTCTCTATTCCTCCAGCCAGGTATCAGCCGGGTCCCACACCGAGAAATCTGCATAGGTGAGAATGCCCGACCCCTTGACTTTGGTCGCGAGAATGTAACCCATGGCATTTGAATAGATGGGAACGAAAGTCGCGTCATCGAAAAGCATTTGAATTATTTCATCGTTGAGGGCTTTAGCTTTAACGGGGTCCTGCTCTCTCAACGCCGGCTGGATTTTAGCGACGATTGCATCCGGTATTTTACAACTGACATCCAGGACGCCCACAGGCGGGAAATAGCCCCTGAGCCAGGCGGCGAAGTTCGTGCCGACGGCGTAACCTACATCCAGTATCGCATTAGACCAACCCGCCATGCAGTAGTTCCAGAACTTGGCATTATCTACTGATTCCAGCGTTACTTCGAGGCCTACCTTTCCTAGGGCTTCCTGAATCGCTAGGGCTTTACCGGAAGAGCCGATGGTAATTATGTTGAGCTTGGTTCCGACGGGAAGCCCCCCCTCATCAAGCAGTTGCCTGGCCATATCGGGATCGTAATCCCGCGTTGGAACGTTAGGATTATGGGCGGGATTGTCCGGCGGAGGCATCTGGTTATTCACTACCAGAAAGCCGTAACCCAACGCGTCGACCATCTCCTGTTTGGGCAACGCATACTCTATCGCTTTTCTAAGATTTATATTGTTATATATTGAATCGGGATTGGCTGTATCGAAGATTAAGAAATCGGTACCGCCGTATTGGGCAACGACGTTGAATCCGAGCGCCTTCATATCAGCGAGTATTTTACCCTGCTGTAAAGCCAGGACATCACCGTCCCCCGTTTGCATCGTGGCTTGCTGGGTCAATGCTTCTTTGACAGTGATAAAATGGATTTCATCCAGGTAAGGTTTGCCGGGCTGCCAGTAATTATCGTTTCTCACGAATTTCAAAGATACATCTTTTTCAAAACTGAGGAATTTAAAGGGCCCGGTCCCGATAGGATGCTCCATCATCCATTCCTGTCCGTTGGCTTTGTAAGCGGTCGGCGATATGAACGTCATGTTAACACCGGCCACGGTCCCCCAGAAATCGTTTAGATATTCTTTCAGGTAAAGACGGACAGAGTAATCATTGATGATTTCCCAGCGGTCCCAGTTGACCGCGTTGCTCTCCCCGGTCGAGATTACTATGTCGCCTTCCGTTTTAACCGCTTCAGCCGTGAAGTCGGTCCCGTCATGGAACTTGACGCCTTGGCGGAGGGTGAACGTGATATATTGATTTTGCGGGCCCCATTCCCAGGAGGTGGCCAGCCATGGTAACGGCGTGCCGTCGGCCTTTAGCTTAATCAGGCCTTCAAAACAGACCCATTGCATCCACAGTTTCTGAGGGTTGGCGCGGTCGTTGGGCCAGCCGGGGGTAGTTGCCGGGGAGTAGGGATAGATATACCTTAGAGTCCCTCCTTTTTGCGGTGTACCAGCGGAGGGCGTTGGTGAAGTTGTGGGCGTCCCGCTTGGTGTAGGCGTCGGTTTACCGCAGGCAGTTATTAATAGGATACCGATTAACAGGATTGCCAGGAGAACAAATGCCTTCTTCATTTTTACTCCTTTCATATTTTAATAAGCTAAAGTGAAATATTTTTTATATATAGACCCGTTCAAGGAATAAGAGAAATTTTACACCCTGAAAGGTCCCTTACTCCCATAGATGCACCTCCTTATATTGCCACCACTTAATATTTCGCACTTTAAATCCAGGGCAGGAAAATCGTATTATGGGTTATAATTTCATTTTTAAACATCAAAGTTCCATAAAATATACATTAATATATTTGAAGATGTCAAGTGCCAGTGAGGAATGACAACACGATTATGTTGAATATTAATAAATTATTCCGCTATATTACCGTATGGTTTAATTCTATGCTGATAATACTTGGGCAGGCGCTCTTTACATCCGGGAATCATAGTGTTAGACTTAATCCAATTATCAAAAAATGAAATAGAATTTCTTTTTTATAGTATTATTTATGAAAATAATAAAAAAATCGGTAGCTATATTAGATTTGTTTCTTTCGAGTGATGGTGACCTATCGCTGGAAGAAATTGCTAAACTTACACGCCTGAATAAATCTACCGCCAGAAGAATACTCTTAGCATTGATTGATTGCGGGTTTATGAAACAAACCAAGAGAAGAGGAAAATATTCTCTGGGAATGAAATTTCTGGATTATACGAAAGCTCTAAAGCAGCATAACTCGATTATGGAGGTTGCGGAACCTTATTTAAATGAAGTCGGCCGGATCATTGATGAGACTGTTTCTCTGGCACTCTGGGACGGCAGGAATGCGGTAATATACCAATCGATTTATCCGAGTCATCCGCTAAAAGTAACTTCTTATGAAGGTAGGATGGCAAGTCTGCACTTTAGTAGCCTTGGCAAAGCTATTCTGGCAGAAATGCCTGAAGACGAATTGAGAACACATTTTTCTAATAATTTGAGGCGGTACACGCAGAATACCATCACCGATATCAATGACTTAAAAAAACATTTGATTAATGTCCGGCAAGAGGGTGTGGCTATTGATGACGAAGAAGGCTTCCAGGGTGTTAGAGGGATTGCGGCCACGTTGAAAAATAACGAGGGGGTTGTGGTTGGAGCTTTAAATATTCTCGGGCCCTCTATCCGCCTGACCCGTGAAAAAATCAGAGAATGTATCCCCGTTGTGAAGGATTACGCTTTGAGAATTTCAAACGCATTGGGTTATAACGGGGAAAAGAAGATATTAGGATAGCGCGGGCACTTCTATCCAGTTTATATAGATTTATATCGTCCATTGAAACCTGGAACTAAACGAGAAAACACTGTTAAAGATTATTATAATGGGCATATTACCTGTTGGAGGAAACGATAATGGCTGAAACAAAGTATAATAAGTATTTTCTAAGTTATGATGGCGCTCCGCCGAAAGCGAACGATTATGTCTCCCTGAACAGTCTACCACCGTTTCCGGAGATAGCCAGTCCTCAAACCTACTTTAGAGGTGCGCCAGCGTTACCGGGAGCGACAGCCTCAATAGGATGGCAGGTATTCATTAAACCATATCTTCTTGAGACCATCCCGCATACCCATGAAGAAGACGAATTCCTGATTTTCCTGGGTGCCTAACTGCCGGACCTGTGCAATAGTTTCAATGCCGAGATAGATTTCTGGATAGGTGAGGAACTTGAAAAACACACCATTACCTCCACCACCGTTGTTTTCATTCCCAAGGGCGTATTACATTGCCCGTTGAACTTTAGAATCATCACCAAGCCGGTTTTATTCCACGCTCTTTATCTGGGCCCCAGGTTTACGGCTAAACGAGTAACTAATTGGGACAAATCTAAAATCAAATTCTAAACAATTTGTCTCGATAGAAAGCTGCCTGATTATTGCCGTAAATCCACATATTGACGCCCTATGTTATCGTCTCCTATTTCGTTGGGTTCTGAATATGCCTTAGCCATGGTCGTGTTATAAAGACAACATCACTGATTCTATGCTCATTTTATAACGTTTGACATAGTAGCGAAAAACGTTATATCGTTCATGGTAAATAACTAGGAAAAGAAATGCCTGTCAACAAAATTTTCAAAAGCTGTGATGAGGCGGTAGCCGATATTTTTGACGGTGCCACCGTGATGATTGGGGGCTTCGGGTCTTTCAGCGGCCTGCCGGTAAACCTGATTCTCGCTCTCGCCAATCAGGGAGCTAAAAACCTTACCGTTATCGCCAATATGGGCGGCGTGGGTTTTGAACTTACCAAGCGGATCAAGCCGGAGGGTTACCATGACCTGGGACTCGTCTTCGAACGGGGCCAGGTAAAGAAATTCATCGGGTCGGTGCCCGCCCTGGGCGGTATGCCGCCCACCTCTCCCTTCGAGAGGCTGTATAGCCAGGGCAAGGTTGAGCTTGAGATGGTGCCTCAGGGAACTCTGGCGGAGAGGATAAGATGTGCGGCGGGGGGACTGGGAGGGTTCTATACACCGGTGGGTCTAGGCACCGTCGTCGAGAAAGGCAAGGAGAAAAAAGTCATCGCCGGTAAGGAGTATATCCTGGAATTGCCGCTGTCCGCCGATTTTGCCCTCATTAAAGCCCACAAGGCGGATGCCCTGGGAAACCTGGTGTACCGTAAAACTGCCCGGTGCTTTAATCCGGTCATGGCGATGGCCGCCAAGGTCACCATTGTCGAGGTCGACCGTCTGGTGCCCGTGGGAGAGCTTGACCCGGAGGTTATCGTGACCCCTCACGTTTACGTGCACCGTATCGTGGAGGTGCCCAAATGAAAAGCCGTTTGGATGAGTCGACGATTGCCCTGCGGGCGGCCCGCGAGTTCGCCGATGGCGCGGTGGTCAACCTCGGCTATGGCATGCCGGGTCTTTGCGCCAACTTTATCCCCGAGGGCAGGACTGTATTCTTTCAGAGCGAGAACGGCGTGCTGGGCTACGGAGCTCTGGCAACCGATGCCGAAAAAGACTATGAGATGATTAACGCCTCCGACCAGCCCGTTACGTCCGCGCCCGGCATGTGCTTTTTCGATAGCGCGGCATCGTTTGATATGATCCGGGGCGGCCACGTCGATGTTGTTGTCCTCGGGGCTTACCAGGTCTCCGAGAAGGGCGACCTCGCTAACTGGGGACGGCCGGGCAGGCCGGCCACGGGGATGGGTGGGGGCATGGACCTTGCCGCCGGGGCGGGCAGGGTCATTGTCACCATGCTGCACACGACCAAGGAAGGCCAGCCACGTATCGTTAAGAACTGCACCTTCCCCCTGACGGCTAGGCGGTGCGTGAGCCTGATTGTCACGGACCTGGCTGTTATTGAAGTGACCGCGCAGGGCCTCGTTCTAAAGGAGATGGCCCCTGGCTGGACATTCCGGGAAATACAGAACCTGACCGAAGCCAAACTTACACCGGCGGCGGACTTGAAGGAAATTGAGCTTTAAAGCCTTGCCCGCCTCCCGGGTGTAATACTTATTGTTTGTATTTCCCCCAGAAAGCGATCTTATTAATGTCTTTTCTCGGCCTGGGCTTGGGGTCTTCTCCGGGGTATCCTAACGCAAGAATAGTATGCACAAAAATGTTATCCGGCAGGTTCATGGCTTGGTGGACTTCTTTGGGGGTTATCGCCCCCGCGCAGCAGGTGCCCAGCCCCTGGTTTACCGCTTCCAGCATCATAAAGGCGATGGCAATCATGAGCTGCTCGCCGGCTTTGATGGCCATCACGGCCTCGCCGCGATGGTACGGCGCGAATACATCGCTTTGTAAAACTATCTCCACGAGTTCGGGCGTCATGGCTCCGGCCGGTATAAGGCTCTTCAATGCTTCTCCGTGCCCCTTGCGGGTAAAATCATCGGTGGTAGCGCAGCAAACGATTAATACCGGGGCGGTAGTGACCTGCGGCTGTCCGCCGGAAGTTTTACTGACTTTATCGATTTCAGCCTTGTCCTGAACCACGATAAAGCGCCACGGCTGTGTGTTTCCCCACGAGGGCGCCCGCCGGCCTGCCTCCAGCACTTTTTCAATCTTGGCTTTTTCCACGGGGTCCGGCTTCCACCTTCTTATCGTACACCTCTTTAGAATAGCGGCATCTAATTCCATTTAGTCCTCCTCGTTTCCATTTTATTGCGATTGTCGCCTTGATTAATAAAATTTTACGCTATCATTCCATAAATGTCCAACTCAATGTGGACGCGGTATCCCGCTTAATTACGAACCGATAGCCATGGATTGACTATTAAACCTTGATATAACATAATATCCCCATTAAGCCATATTTTTAACAATTATAAGCGGATTGGTCGTAAGGTAATACATTGTATTTAAACAGCGGAGGAGTTAGATGAGTTTTGTGTTTATCGCCCATGTAGAAGAAGATGCCGAAGTCGCTTTAAAAATCGCCCTCGGCCTGGAAGAAGCTGGCTACAGGACATGGTGTTATGAAGTTGATTCCGTACCGGGGCCATCCTATATCTTGAGAACCGGGGAAGCGGTAGCACAATCACAGGCAGTGATCGTGATAATATCGCCGCACTCCCTCGGCTCAAGCCAGGTCACCAAGGAAGTCGTGCGCGCTCACGAGAGTTCCAAGCATTTTATACCTATTCTGCGTGACATCACGCACGCCGAATTTCAGCGGCGCCAGCCCGAGTGGCGTGAGGCGATTGGCTCGGCTACCTCGATACGCATTCCCCAGGATGGCGTTGAAGCTGTTATTCCCTTGATTATTGAAGGCGTCAGACTGCTGGGAATCAAGCCCGGCCCCAGGGGTAATGCGGAACGTATCGCCCGCATACACAAGGCGCTAGATGAAATTCACGCCCGTCCCCCGTCACCGGAAGGTAAAATTGCTACGGCGACAAAGCCAATAAAAGAAATCAAGAAACCCAAATCCAGGAAGGGGCTGCTGATAACGCTGGGCAGTTTAGCCTGTGTGGCGGTGATAGCAATAATCCTGGCCGTGATTTGGTTGCCTAAAGGAGCGAATGAAAATGAAGAGGGCGATGGATTATCCCCTTCGGGGACGCCCACATCAGCCGCGGCTACGGTTACGTCCACTCCATCGGTAACGCCAACGGCATCAGCCACGGGAACGGCTGAACCGACGATACAGACACCATCGCCTGCCCCTACTCCAACTCCAACGCCTTCTCCCACGCCGACCGGCAGCCCGGTAATATCGGTTTCAACCACGTTCCTGGACTTCGGCACGCAAGGGACGGATTATTCCGGGCGTATGTCTTTCGAGATATGGAACAATGGCGGTGGCGTTCTTTCTTATACCATAGACTATGAAGCTAATGGATACTTGAGCTGGCAGATAGGGAGCAGCTGGCTGGACGTAAGTCCCTTGAAAGGAGAAAGCTCCGGAGAACACGATACCATTAACGTATTTATCAATGGACTGGGCGAGGGATTCAGTACCGGGACGATATATATCACCTCCGATGGCGGGGATGAATCAGTGACTCTCTCAATTTTGATAAAGAGTACCACATCATAGTCATTCTATTCTTATCGATATAGCATTTTTCCAGGTTTTATTTCACAATGAGGTCATCCATCCCCAGGGCTGCTAAGGTCTTTTTAGTGGGCAGACCCGTCCTGGCGTCCCAGCCACGCAGTCCGTAGTATTTCTTGAGTAGCGCTTTATATTTATCGCGGTCGAGGACGCGACCGGTCACATCAACAGGGCGGGCGCCGGGGCCTGGTACGATCATCTTACCGCCGTGTATGACGGAACTGAGTGGCTCGGTGAAGTTGAACTCCGGCGGGAAATCATCCTGGGGGATGCTATGCCCCTCCCGCACCCGGATAAGTCTCTGCATGTTGAAGATACGCTCCGCGTAAATATCGAGCTCGGAGGCCGGTATTCCGGTCACTGCGGTAAAAATGTTCCCCTCCAGGTAGGGGTCGCCGACGCCGTCGGGGGTGGCCAGGGAATAGGTAATCGGCCAGACGAAGTCGCACAGTCCTAAACTGTCCCGGAGATAGGTCCGGTTCTGTATGTTCCGGGCGGCCATAGCCTTGCCTTCATAGGTCGTCTGGTCGGCGGCGGCCTCACTCCCCCAGAACAGTCTGGCTATCTTGAGGAAGGACTCCGGCGAGACCGGCGACGATTTCGGGTCCTCCTGGTGCATGGTCCACGGCTCGCGGAGATAGCCCATCTCGTGGACTGATATTGGGTGCATCCTGGTCTCGAAGGGATAGAGCAGCGCGCCGGCGATGAAAGCGCGCGGCGGCGTTCCGTCGTGCTGGCCGATGGGGGCGACATTATAGGGGAACATAGCCCGGGCTTTTTCTGATACTTCCTGGCGTACCCTCATCATGCCCTCGGCCAGGATATCCCCGAACCCCTGCCGTTGGGCGATAGCGTGCAGCAGCTTTTCCAGGAATTCTAGGGTGCCGATTTTCGCTAGCGGCAGCCCGGTCTCGCGCTCGGTAAGGGCGCCGTCTTTATAGCAGGCGTAGAGCCAGTCCACCATGCTCTGGAGCTCGAAGGTATCGATGGAGTAGTCATTGGTGATGGTGGGTGCGTCGAAAAGGGTCTTGAGCGGCTCGTCTTCGCGGCCGTATATCCAGGGGAGATAAAACTCCATCGCCTGGCAGCCGCGCAGTCCTTCAAGATTGGGGTCATCGCCGAAGCGGTAGATCAGTTTGGAACATGCCAGTCCGCATTGATAACAGTGCCGCCGCCCCACCTCCTTCAGGACATGGCCGTGATCGGTCATTTCTATCCGGGGGGTTATCGCCAGGCTGACGGTGTTTTTTATCTTTATCGTATATCGGTTGAGCTGTTTGAGTCGGTCGGGGTCGGCCACCGTGGGATTATTGCCCGTGCCCCGGACGACGATGGCTTTGAGTTTCTTGGATGCCATGACCGCCCCGAAGCCCGCTGTGACGGCAGCCTGCTGTGAGCCGAAAATTGTCGCCGTCCGCACTAAGTTTTCCCCGGCGACACCGGTGGTGGCAAAGCATATCTTCTCGCCGTGGGACTGCTTGAGCATTTCCTCTACTTTATAAGCGCCCTTGCCCCATAGCGCGACCGCGTCCCGCAGTTCGACCTGGTCGTTGTTAATCACGAGATAGACAGGACTGTGAGCCCGCCCGTCGATGACGATGCCGTCCCACCCGGCTTTTTTAAGCTCGGACGGGAAAAAGCCGCCCATGCTGCCGTAGCAGTAGCCTTCCGGGTAAGCCATGGGCGACTTGCCGGAAACGCACATTCGGGCGGCGCCCGGGACGCCGGCGGCGAGCAGCGGGCCGGTCATAAAGATGAGCCGGTTCTCCGCGTCAAAGGCTTTCACCGCGGGGGTCACCTTTTCCCAGTAGAGCCGGGAAGCAAGCCCCCGCCCCCCGAGGTATTTATTAGCATAGGGCTGCGTCGGAATTTCGCGTATTCTGGAATCGGTGAGGTCGATATGCAGTATCTTGCCCATCCAGCCGTTCACGACTATAGTGTATCAAGGATGAGCGAGAGAGTCCAACTATTTAGGATTCGCCCCAAGCTGTTGGGCTAGTCGTATATCAGTTACGTTCCAGCATTCCGCAAATTTACCATTAGCTATTTTAAATATATTAGCATTAGTCATCTCAATTTTCTTTCCGGTATCTTTTTGTGTCCATCTCCAGGTCACCAGCACGACCACCTTATCTCCCTCGGCGACCATGTCGTTAATGGTGGCGTTAAGATTGACACTCTCCTTTAACCAGTTGGCTTCAAATTTTTTTGACTGCCCCAGATTCATATCACGGTCGGTTAAATGCTCGATGTAGTTGGGGGCGCACGCATTAAAAAATGCGTCAGTATCTCCTTGATTTAATCTATCATAGATACGGCGGACCAGTTCTTTGTTCTCTTTAGTGGACATATTAAATCCTTATCTCGATCAGTCCGTTGCCGGCGACCCCGGCATTTTCCCGTCCACCAGCGGCACGACGCATATCAGCCGGAAAGTCTCTCTGCCGATTCCCAGGAAGCTGTGCTGCTCGTTGGGCAGCACGACGACGGCATCGCCTTCCATGAGCGGCGTTTCCCGGCCCTCGCATCTTAATATCCCCTTCCCCGCCACCACGAAGACCTCATGCTCCCAGGGATGGGCGTGGAAAGGCGTCGAGCTGCCGCTCTGTATCTCGAAGACGCGCATGACGAAGGTCGGCGCCCCTTCCGCCGGCCCGGCCACCACGCGCATGGTAACCCCCGGCGCCGCTTTTATCACATTTACCTGTCGGTAGTTCTGTACTTTCATATTTTCTCCTTCTAGAAATGATAATCACGCCAATTATCGTTAACGGTCAAGTTATTGTCAAGGAAAAATCCTCCAGGACCTTAAGTAATAGCTTACCTCACCCCCTATCCCCCTCTCCGAACAGAAGGAGTGACTTTTCTCGGGATAATTTGTTCGGAGAGGGGGAGAAGTAAAAAGAGGGGGGCAAAGCCCCCCTCTAAAAACACTTCCCCCTTCCCCTCAGGGGAAGGGGGTCAGGGGGATGAGGGTAATAAAGACGGAAATTGACCGTTAATTTTATGTCTGTTATCCTGTTATTGAATTTTCCACGGAGGTCATCATGTTTGACTGGGATGCCGTTATCATCGGCGGGGGGCCGGCGGGGCTAACGGCCGGGCTTTACCTGTGCCGGGCGAAACGACGCACGCTCCTCCTCGATAAAGAAACCGCCGGAGGCTATATCAGAAACATCGAGTCGATTGAGAACTACCCCGGCTTTGCCAGTGGCGTTGCCGGCGCGCAGCTGGCTTCACAGATGGTTAGCCAGGCTGTGAAATACGGCCTCCAGATAGAAAACGCCGAGGTCACCGGCATCGAGCTTTTTTCCGGTACGCGGTATGTGGGTTGCTCCGGCGGCCGGGGCTTTACTACCAGTGTCATCATCATTGCCGGGGGCTCGAAGAATAAAAAGCTGGGTGTTCCCGGCGAGGCGGAGCTGGCGGGGAGGGGGGTTTTTGAGTGTGCCTTCTGCGATGGCGGCCATTATGCCGGCAAGGTGGTGGCGGTCTGCGGCGGCGGCGATGCCGGCGTTACCGAGGCTTTATACATGGCAAAAATCGCTTCTAGAGTTATCCTCCTTGAGGCTATGCCTGCTCTTACCGCTACCGCCGTTCTCCAGGACAGGCTTAACGTTTTACCTAACGTGGAAATCCGCACCGGCGCAATGGTGGAGGCGATAACGGGTGGGGATAAAGTGGAGGGGATAAAGCTGGCCTCTGGTAATGATAAAGAGACTTTAAAAGTAGATGGCGTCCTGGTGCATATCGGCACGGAGCCCAATACCGGCTATCTTGAGGGCATCGTTCCGTTAGACGAGTACGGCCAAGTCATTGTTAACGAGAAAATGGAGTCGGAAGTGCCCTATGTCCTTGCGGCGGGGGACATCCGCAGCGGGTCGCCCCGGCAGGTGGTGGCGGCGGTAGGAGACGGGGCTATCGCGGCGATAAGTGCGCAGAGGCTATTACAGGAAGAGGGATAGATTATACCCCCGCCTTCGGCCTTTCTTTAACCGGCGTCGGCTCTTTCGGCACATCCAGCTCTTTCCCGGATACTTTGGCTATTGCGCTGAACTTCTCCGGGCAGACCTCCTGACAAGTGCCGCACTTGACGCACTTCTCCTGGTCGATGACGTGCACCATGCGCTTTTCTCCTTTGATGGCGGCCGCCGGGCAGGCCCGCGCGCAGATGCCGCAGGCCATGCACTTGTCCGGCAGGATATAATACCGCACTAAAGCCTGGCAGACCATGGCCGGGCAGCGCTTCTCTTCGATGTGGGCTTTATACTCGTCCATGAAATAACGTAAGGTAGTCAGGACAGGATTCGGGGCGGTCTGCCCCAGCGCGCAGAGCGACCCCACTTTAATCTGCTCACTGAGTTTCTGGAGGAAGGCGGTATCTTCCGGTCGGCCTTTGCCCGCGCAGATTCTCTCCAGTACGTCGAGCATTTGCTTCGTCCCGACCCGGCACGGCACGCACTTGCCGCACGACTCCGCCTGAGTGAACGAAAGGAAATAGCGGGCGACGTCTACCATGCAGGTATCCTCGTCCATGACGACCATGCCCCCCGACCCCATCATCGAGCCGGCGGCCGTCAACGACTCGTAGTCGACCGATTTCTCCAGATAGTCTTCCGGCAGGCAGCCGCCGGAGGGTCCGCCCGTCTGGACGGCTTTGAATTTCTTGCCCCCCGGTATACCCCCGCCAATTTCGTAGATGATTTTACGCAGTTTAATCCCCATCGGCACTTCGATGAGGCCGCTGTTGGCGATTTTCCCGGTGAGGGCGAAGACGCATGTCCCTTTGCTTTTTTCGGTGCCGGTGCTGGCGTACCACTCCGCCCCCCGCGCGATGATGACCGGCACCGTCGCCAGCGACTTTACGTTATTGATGTTGCTGGGCTTCCCCCAGAGGCCGGAGACCGCCGGATAGGGCGGTCGGGAGCGTGGCATACCCCGCTTGCCTTCTATCGAGGCCATCAGCGCCGTCTCTTCCCCGCAGACAAACGCCCCGGCTCCTTCTTTGATATGCACGTGAAAACTGAAACCGGAGCCCAGTATGCTATCGCCGAGGAAGCCTTTCTCCTCGGACTGCTTTAGCGCCAGGCGGACGCGCTTGACCGCCAGCGGGTACTCCGCCCGGATGTAGATATAGCCTTGGGTAGCGCCGATGGCATAGGCGGCGATGGTCATCCCTTCGATGACAGTATTGGGGTCGCCTTCCATGGTGCTGCGGTCCATGAAAGCCCCGGGGTCGCCTTCATCGGCGTTGCATATCATGTACTTCTGGTCGGCCTTTGAGT
>CAZEUJ010000030.1:0-17681 GCA_964514525.1 uncultured Dehalococcoidaceae bacterium | reverse complement strand
GCCGACCATAATGATGCCTCCGGGCAGCCGTAGATGAAGGCGCCGTCGCCCATCAAGCTGACCACCGTCTTGTCCGGCGCCGCCAGCTTGACACCAAGGGCAGCCCCGGGCGCCCAGCCGATACAGCCTCCCGCACAGGAAAGCAGCGTTCCCGGTTTAGTGCGATGAATCTGGTGCGCCACGATTGCCGCCGGCGAAATGGTCTGGTTAACGATAATAGTGTCATCGTCGATAACCTCATCGATGCAATAACTCAACCAATGGGCGGTAATAGGCTTGCGGTCGGCATGGCTCATCGCCAGAGCGCGCCACTCGCCGTCGAGCTTTTTATGCTCGGTTTCCAGCAGTTTATAGCGTTTCTCTAACTGCGCCCGCTTTTCCGCCGTCAATTTCTGTTTAACGATTTCAGTCAGGGCGGGTATCGCCTGGCTGGAGTCGGCTTTAATGAGGATATCCGGTTTTCTGCCCCAGAGCGGAACGCCCTTTTTCGCGGTGTCGATATCGATATGGATTATTTTCACGTCTGGCATCAGCGAGGCCGGACCCGACGCGTAATGCATATCGTAATCGACGGCTAAAATAACATCGGCGTTGTTGATCAGTGGATTGCCGAAACCGGCCGAGGGGGAGAGATACGCCGCCATGGTGTGCGTGTTCGGGAAATTCACCCGTACATCGGAGGTAAACACCGGGGCAGCCAGCGTATCGGCAAGTTCCACCATATAAGCCACCGAACGCAGGTTCCGGCCGGAATAACCGGTGACGATAAGCGGATTATCGGCTTGAATAAGCATATCAGCGGCTTTATTGAGCAGAGCGTCGTCAGCCGCGGTAATTGTCTCTTTGGACATGTTATATTTTCGGCTTTTCTGATTTTTTCCCTTGCTCCAGAGGGTCTCCCGCGGCAAGGCAAGATAAACGGGACCGTACGGCTCAGATGCGGCGATGCTGAAAGATTTATCAAATATTTCGCCGATATCTTCACCGGCGCTGAGCTGGTGGTCCCACTTAACGAAATTACGCACCATTAAACCCTGGTCGCAAGGTTCGCCGCGCCAGTTGGTACGCTGAGGAGGCCCCTGGATTTCGGTGAAAAATACCAGAGGCACCTTTCCCCACTGGGCGTTGTGCAGGGCGCCGCCTATCTGTAATACGCCCAATTCAGAATGTACCGATACCACCTGGGGTTTGTCGGAAGCCATGTAGTTGCCGTGGGCGGCCGTCATCGCCACGAACTCATCCAGGCAGAGGATACCGCGCGGTGCTTTCCGGCCGGACGCCCGGTATTTAGAGATTGTTTCCAGCAGGGGAACGTTATCGATACCGGGATTGAAGAACAGAAATTCCACGCCATTGGCGTTACATACATCGATGATGGTTTTTATGGTGCTATATTCTTCCATGTCTACCGCGATTTCTTATACCATCCGTATTCCCGGACTGCCGCCATCATCGCCTGGAGGTTTTCCAGCTTGGGATTGTCCGCCACGCAGCCGGCCGCCAGTATAAACCCGCCGCCCTTGCCGACTTCCTGTATCAGCTTGCGGCAGTACTCTTTAACATCCTTGGGGTCGCCGGTAACTATCATAGAAGACGGCACGTTGCCCTGGAGGCAACAATTCTTGCCGAGTATCTTCTTAGCCTTGAACATATCCGTGCGGTCGAAGTACCATACCACCGACCCCTTGGGGAAATCATCGACGTATTCCAGACGGGTGTTGTAGCTGCCCTCGGCGAAGAGGTTCTGGATAAGGCCTTCGTTAATAAAAGCGTCCATGACCTTTTTCAGGGGGGGCCAGTAGAAAGTATCGAACTGCTTCTGGGACATCCAGCCGTCGGCCCCTTTATGGAGGGGATACATTACCGTGGTCAGTCTATCGATGTTGGGGGATTTCAAAATCGTGGCTATCTGCAGGTCCGCAATCACGTCGAGCGCTTTCAGTAACTTTTCGGGTCGGCGGAACATGTCCTTCATAATGTTCTGGGTGCCCCGCAGCGTATCGCCGAGGGTATCGAAAGGGGCTTTGGCAAATCCACCACCCATGAATGCTAATGCGGTGGATGGCGCAGCGCCACCCACGGCTTTAAACATGACCTGCATGAGTTTCTGCCATTCCTTGCCCACATCCAGCATTTTCTGGAGCATCTCCTGCACGGCGGGCATAGCCAGGGGCATGAACTGGTTAACATGCACGTTTTCGGTGATGTTGGTGAACGGCTGGAACATCCTGATCGGCTCCAGGATGCCGAACACGCGGGGCAGGTACGTTCTCATCCAGAAATCGGAGGGGTCGCGAATGAGGTCGTCGTATTCGTCCTCTCTCATGTATTCGCCCTCGATGAATTGCCAGGTGGTCCCGTCTTTGGAGATGCCGTGCCCCGGCCAGGCGTAAAGTTTATAATCCAATAAATCCAGGACCTGGCCCGGGGCGTAAAAAAATCCGGCAGCGGTATATTCCAGCTCCTCCGCGTATTTTTCGTTGAATTTCGCCGCCGCCTGCATAGCTTTTTCCTGGTCGTACATGGCGGTATAGGCGTTTACGCCGGCCATTCTCAGGGGCAGATTGCCCACCGGCAGGCTGACCGGTACCCGGTCCGGCTCTCTGACGTTATAAACGTCAATCAGCCTCTGTATTCTCGTCTTGTAAGCCTTTTCGACTTCGGCATTGGGGAATTTATTACCCCAGTTATTCAGCCAACCATTTAAACGCTTATCTCTTTTTTCCTGCGGAGTCATTTCAGCCCAGGTCTTTTCAGTCATTCTCGGAAAATTCCTTTCTAACAAATAAAATATTTATCCATGATTATACCAGCGCGACCGGGATATTACAAAAACGATATATCGTGATAAAAATCAAAGCCCGGAGGTATTTAGCCCCGGGCTTTGCTATATTGTCTAAAGATATTCTATTATTGCGGAGGACCGAAGGGGAACTTAGGCGGCGGCCAGAGCTCTTCCGCGAGATCTTTAAAGCCAAGCTCTATCAACTTTCTTTTACTCGGCTTGGTTGTTGTCATATCCCAATCGAGGGCGCCCAGGTTCCAGTATACCTGGCCTGTTTGATTAATTGTCACACCCGCGAGCGGCCCTGTCTCCTGAGGAGGATTGCCGGTGATTCTGGGATGTGGCGTCCAATCCAACTCTTTTATACCCTCGCGCAGGTTAAAGAGATGTCTGATGACAGCAATTCTTTCTCCCGCTTTAAGGACCTCATCGAGGGTATAATTCGAACCTGTTACGGCGTTCAGGAAATATACCAGTTTGGCAGGACCTCCCCCGAAGCCGAACCCAATCAGGCAGAGTCCGCTGGCGTTGACCACATGGCCGGAGAAGCTACCGGGCCCGAAACCCTGGGTATGACGACCCGGGGTAGCATCCATTTGGTAACGGGCGCCGGCGGCCGGGCCAAATCCCGCCAGCTTGGGGTCATGCATACCCACCTCCTGCCCGCCGACGTGTACGGCAAACCTCTCCGCCCTCTTCCCGATTTTTTTGGCCGCCACCTTCACGCCATCGGCAAGTTTAGCCCCGAGGCCTTCTCTTTTACCCAGCTTCTCGGTCATGGCCACCAGGGCACGATGATTGCCCCAGGAAAGCTCGATACCGCCGGTATCTTTCTTGGTGATAATGCCGTTTTCATAGCACTCGATAGCGAAAGCCATCACCGTCCCGGCGGATATCGTGTCCAGACCATATCCATTGCAGATATAGTTGACCATGTTGATGGATTCGGTATTGCTGTTGGAGCAGCAAGCGCCGAAACTTCCCTGGGTCTCGTATTCCGGCCGCCGGATTCCAGCGGGGTATTTGTATTCGCCGGTGCCCTCTTTAAGCACTGCTTTGCATGCCACCGGGCAATGCCAGCAGCCCCCCAGCTTGGCTACATAGGTCTCCACTACTTCCGCCTTGAGACCCTCCACATCAGGTAAATCAATCACGCCGATGCCGCCCCAGTTCCTCACCGGTGTGTCACCGCTATGTGCAGAGTTAGCGGTCATAAAGGAGGTACCGAACCTGTGCAGGCTCTTTAATCCTCCCATACCGGGCGTCTCCTGGAGTGCTTTCACGTGCTCTTTTCTCAATCTTTCGGCAGCCGCTTTATCCACCACAGGGACGGGCATGGTACCTCTGGCCACCACCGCTTTCAGTTTCTTGGAGCCCATGACCGCTCCCAGACCGGAGCGTCCGGCCGCCGATCCTTTATCCGTCATAATAGCGGCGATAAGAGATTTCTTTTCTCCAGCCTGGCCGATACAGGCAACACGGCACTGCTTACCGTATTCCGCCTCTAAGGTTTCCTCGGTCTCGTAAGCGTCTTTTCCCCAGAGATGACTGGCGTCCTTTAGTTCGGCTTTGCCCTCGTCAATGAGGAGATAAACCGGCTTCTTTGATATACCCGTGAAGAACACCCCGTCGTAACCAGAGAACTTGAGGTAAGGTCCAAAATATCCTCCCGAGTTGGCGTCTCCCCATCCCCCGGAAATCGGTGATTTTGCCACGGCGGCATAGCGCGCGCCGGAGGGAATAGGGGTACCGGTGAAAGGCCCGGTCATCAGTCCCAGGATATTGTCCGGCCCCAAGGGGTCCGCGCCGGGCTTCATGCGATCGTAAAGAAGCTTTGCCCCGATGCCATAACCCCCGATGAAGTCGCGGCAGAGTTTTTCGTCAAGCGCTTCGCTCTTTATTTTTCCTGTGGAGAGGTTCACCCATAAAATTTTTCCCATATATCCGCCAGCCATCTTATGCTCCTTCACTTTTATATATTTCTATAGTTATTGTACGCATGATTTAGTTTCGTGTCAAAAGGCCTCTGCTTGATGAACCTCTTTTCTTTTTAAAATAACTTTTTATGTGCAACGACGTTATACAGTATATAGCGTGGAACAAAACACGCAGGGAGGTGGTCTATGAAAAGCAGGCTTTTGAGAATTATAGGGCTCCTCATGGTGCTGACGTTTGTCATCGGGCTTTTACCGTCGTGCCAACCAGCACTGGCGGCGAGCAACTATATTGCGGTCCTGCCGAAGGTCCTGCATAGCGGCCGCACCGAAGCTATTTCGCTGGCGCTATTCGCGGGCGATAAACCGGCGAAAGAAAAGGTCGAGGTTATTCTTTTAAAAGATGGCCAGAAAATTGCCAGCGCCAGAGAGACGGTTGACGGTAAGGGCACCATCTCTCTCGATATCCCCGAAGTAGCTGACGGCAAATACGAAATCCAGATCAAGGGGAGCGCGTTTTCCGATGAGGCGGATATTAATGTGGAAAACAGCTTCCTGGTCTTTGTGGAAACTGACAAACCTATCTATAAACCTGGCCAGACTATGCACATGCGCGTCCTCGCGCTTGACGCGGAACTTAAACCGGTTACCGAGCCGGTCACCATCGATGTGTTGGATAACAAAGGAATTAAAATTTTTAGTACGGACGTGACCACAGACGATTACGGTATGGCCGGCGTTGACCTGCCCATCTCCGATGAGCCCAATCTCGGCGTGTGGAAAATCAATGCCGTTACGGATAAAGCCAGCAGCCAGATGGATGTGCGGGTGGAAGAATACGTCCTGCCCAAGTACGAGGTAACGGTCGACCTGCCTAAAGAGTGGTTCCTGGTCAGCGAACCCATTAAGGGAAAAATAGGGGCGGAGTACAGTTTCGGCAAGCCGGTCAGCGGCGAGGTGACCATCGTCGCCACCAGGTACGTCGGGCAGTGGGAAGAATACGCCACCCTGACGAAAGAAATCGATGGCGAAATTGAATTCGAACTGCCGGCCGCGCAGTACGTGGCGGGCACGCCGGCTTCCGGCGGGCAGGGTAATGTCCAGCTGGAGATAACCGTCACGGAAAAATCGACCGGATACGTCGAAAAGACGAGCCGACTCCTTACTGTGGCGCAGTCTTCGGTAAACCTTCAGCTGATACCGGAAGGCTATGTTTTTAAACCCGGTCTGCCTTTTAATGTTCTGGTGCTGACGGAGACGCCGGGCAATCAGCCGGTAGATGCCCAGGTTAACGTCACGATTACCTATATGGACGAAGATTTCAAGGATTTCAAGACGGAGGAGCATGACATCAGCACGGATAAAGGCAAGGCTCTTCTCGAGCTCGCTCCGCCGGCGGAAGCCATCGCCCTGATGATTGAAGCTTTCGAATTGACCCCCGTTTCTTCGGTGGAACCCGCCTGGGCTTCGCTGACTCTCCAGTCTTCATATTCTCCTTCCGGCAACTTTATCCATCTGGAACAGACGACGGAGGGAACGGCGAAAATAGGGCAGAAAATTTCCTTCAAAGTCTATTCCACCGACCGCGCCACGAACTTCTATTATGAAGTGCTTTCGCGGGGCACGGTCGTCTTTTCCGACTATACCACAGATAAGGATATTACTTTTAATGTCACGCCGCTGATGGCGCCTTTGGCGAAGTTGCTGGTCTACCAGATATTGCCCAATGCCGAGGTAGCCGCCGACTATCTTCCGTTTGAGGTGGAGGCAGTCTATCCCCTGGAGGTAAGCGCTGACTTCGGGCAGGATGAAGCTCAACCTGCCGAGGATGTTGAAATAGACATCGAGACTGATGGTAAAGCCAAGGTGGGCATCGCCGCCGTCGATAAATCGGTGTTTATCCTGGCGGAAAACCGACTCAACCTCCAGCAGGTCTTCGATGAGCTGGAACGGCTTTATATGAATCCCCAGGCGGAGATCCACGAGGTCTCTTTTTACCCCACCTATACCGTCCCCGGCACTGAGGATATCTTTAAAGACGCCGGCGTGGTGGTAATGACCAATAAAAAATTGCCACAGAGCAAGGAATACGAACCGCAAAATGAGGGCGGGTTTTTCAGCAGGATTGTAAATTTCTTCGGCTTCGGGGCGGCGGAAAAAGCCGACGGACTCGTAGTACCCATGGTTAGACCTGTACCCACACCCACAATTGCGCCCACGCCCGGTCATACCATCGGCGACCTAGCCGAAGTGCAGCGTATCAGGCAGTTCTTTCCGGAGACCTGGCTCTGGATGGACCTGGAGACCGATGGCAGCGGCAAAGCTACCCAGCAGGTGACGGTGCCGGATACCATCACTACCTGGATGCTGCGCGCCGTGGCCATTTCTAAAGAAAAGGGGCTCGGCGTGGCGGAAGACTCGCTTATAGTCTTTCAGCCTTTCTTTCTGACCATCGACCTTCCCTATTCGGCTATCAGGGGCGAGGAGTTCCCGGTGAGCGTGGCCGTCTATAATTACCTCGATACCCCTCAGGAAGTCCAGGTGGACATTGAAATTAGCGATTGGTTTGAGCTTCTGGACAATCCGACGCAGACCATCACCATCGCCGCCAACGATATCGGTGCGGCGCAGTTCAGGATACGTCCCGTCAAGCTCGGTATTAAAGACGTAAAAATAAGCGCCCGCAGCTCCGAGGCGGCCGATGCCGTGATCAAGACCATTATTATCGAGCCTGAAGGCGTGCCGCGGGAAATCATCGATAATATTACCCTGGCGGGCGGCATCACTAAATCTATCGATACTTCCATCCCGGGTGTCGTCGTCGAAGATTCAGGGCGGGTGTATATCGCCGTGACCTCCAGCTTCCTGACCCAGACCATCGAAGGGCTGGATGCCCTGCTGCAGATGCCTTTCGGGTGCGGCGAGCAGAACATGATTGTCTTCGCCCCGGACGTCTATATTACTAAATACCTGCAATCGAGCGGGCAACTCAAACCCGAAATCATGGCCAAGGCGGAAAAGCTGATGATTACCGGTTACCAGCGGCAGCTTACCTACCGCCGCACGGACGGCAGCTTCAGCGCCTTCGGGATGAATGACGATTCCGGGAGCCTGTTTTTGACCGCCTTCGTGCTCAAGTGCTTCTCACAGGCGAAGGGCCTCCTCTATATTGACAATACCGTGCTGGATGAGGCGAAGGACTGGATTACTTCTCATCAAAACGCCGATGGCTCTTTTGAGCAGGTGGGCTTTGTCCACCATCAGGAGATGCTCGGCGGGGTCAAGGGCAAAGAAGCCCTGACTGCATATGTGGCCATCGCCCTGCTGGAAGCCGGCGAAACGGACTCCAGCAGCCAGGCGGTTGGATACCTTGAAGGCAAACTGGATGAAATGACCGACTCTTATGAAGTCGCCATCACGACTTATGCCCTGGAGCTGGCTGATAGCCCCTTAAAAGACAAAGCCTACGACAAGCTGATGTCCCTGGCTAAAGAAGACGAAAATGGCCTGCACTGGGGCAGCGACGATATCATTGAGCCCCTCCCCGGAGCCGGGGAAAAAGATGGCGGACCCGATATGGTTATGCCGTTCCGAGCGGACGTCAATACCTGCTCGGACATCGAGACGACCGCTTATGCCACCCTAGCCCTGGTCAGGCACGGCGATAGCTTCAATGCCTCCCGCTCTGCCAAGTGGCTTATTTCCAAACGGAACGCCTACGGCGGCTACGGTTCCACGCAGGATACCGTCGTTACTCTCCAGGCGCTTACGGAGTATGCCACCGGCGCGCGGTCGGATGTCGATCTTACGGTAACCCTGAAGGGAGAAGGAATCGATAGGCAATTAAGAATAAATCAGGACAACTTCGATGTGCTGCAAATCGTACCGGTGCCGGTCAACGTCAATATCGAGATGACGGTAGAAGGCCAGGGCGATGCCATCGGGCAGGTGGTGCGCCGCTTCAACCTGCCAGAAACGGACGATACGCCAGAGGCGCAGATGCTCAAGATTGATGTTACTTATGATACCACCGAGGTTGCCGTCAACGACCTCGTTACGGTGTCGGTGGCTCTTGAGTTCAATCCGCTGCCCGAATTGAATATCTCCGAAGCCGGCATGATCGTCCTCGATGTCTCGGTGCCCACGGGTTTTGAAGCGGTCATCGATTCCATCGTGGCCGTGACGCAGGAAATGGCGGATATCAAACGCTTCGATGTGTCCGGGCGGAAGGTCATCTTCTATGTGGAAAACATGAAGCCGAGCCAGCAGATAACCTTCGATTTCCAGGTGAGGGCGCTTTATCCGGTAAAGGCGAAAGGCGTGCTTTCAACAGCCTATTCTTACTATCAACCCGATATCAAAGGAGAAACTCTAGGAGAGGCTGTAACGGTTCGCTAGAATTTAGTCTCCCTCCTTCCTTTTCCCTCCCCCGGCCCGTCACCGGGGGAGGGATTTTATTATGGAGGGAAAGGCGCCCCGTTTTTATTCAAGCATTTGACCTGCCCGGTGCTCAGGTCATATAACATGCCGTAGACTTCTATAGTCTTTTTCCTCAGAGCAGTTTTTACACAGTCCATCTCCAACACCCTTTTGACCTGTGAATCGATGTTTTCGGTGATAGCCCCGTTTAAGTCTTTACTCACCAGTTTCATGTTGCGAAGCAGCCTGCCTATCTCGCCTTCTCTGGTGCCGGCCAGGCGGGCTTTAACGGCGCCGCATTCTGTATGGCCGAGGATTATGAGATAGGGGGTTTTCAGATGGGTGACGGCGTACTCTATGCTCCCTTTGACGCTGGAATCCGAGACGATATTCCCGGCGACCCTGATGACAAAAAGCGTCCCCGGTTTAAGCTGGTTAAAGATAACCTCGACGGGCACCCTGGAATCCGAGCATGATACTACCGCTGCCACGGGTTGCTGACCTTCTACCGCCAGTTCTCTTAATACTCCTTTATCTATACCGTGGACAAAACTCTGGTTGCCTTTGAGTAATTCAGCTATGTCCATCATTATCCTTCTATGGTATATTGAATCCAATTTTTAGTGTCTTTGTCCCAATCTATATTTTTCAGGAAATTTTGCCAATCCTTCTCCGTAGTAGTATCAGGTTTTACTAGGACCTCCGGCATTTTCTTAATCGTGTCCGAACGGAGAATTCTACCCTTCGTTTTCTCTTCGAGTTTTTTCAAGAGTTTTGGGGCAGGATGTTCCCAACCCGGAGTTTCTTTTGCCCAATTCTGGTCGACCGGTATCATAGCCACCAGTCCCGGGTCCGTCATCATCTCGAGCCCTTTCTGACTCAGCGTAGCGTTGTGGCTGCCGTGATGCCCGACTTTATAAAGTACCGTACGGCTCAAGAGTTCTTTAGCGAAATCCTGGCTACTCCAGGAGAGCCAGTTGCTCACTTGGGCGTCTCCAACGAACAGCAGCACCTTGTGCGGCTCGGCGTAGGCCAATTCGATGGCAAGTACCAGACTTGTATTATTAATATAATTATTAATTTTTAAAGCAATTTCGAGGGCAGTAGACAGCCAGTCGTTATCAATGCGGCGCCACTCTTCTCCCTGCCCCTTCTCCCTGGTAAAACCATAGAATTTATGGAAAAAATCCTTGTAGGTCTCATCGTTCCGGGCATTTTCAAATGAGATATCGTAAAACTTATCGAAGGGACAATTTTGTCGCGTCGCTGGAGCGTCTTTTAGGGATATGTCCCCATATCTGGATTCAAAAGCCGCGGCGAAACCCTGGAATTCGCTCATCGCGGCAAACCCCTCGTATATTTCAGATGGCGAATCGGATTGTTTGATATCTTTAGCACTCCAGGGTGGGCCCAGCACATAGACCCTGACATCTTTTACGCCAGGTATCGTCAACGGGTCCTGGCCGGGGCGGCGGTAAACCAGATCCTCTTGACGGGAGCACTTGTCCTTCAGATATTCCAATTGGGTTTCTTTTTTACCTTCAGTGTCATCGGTAAGTTCAAAATCCAGTATGTCCCTGGCACCCTGAAGCCTGATGGCGGCTTCCTTGTCGATGGATGTCAGCCTGGTTATAGCTTCTTTAAGCTTTTTAGCGCTTTTCTTGGTATTACCCAGTAACTGCTTGACGACCTCGTTGGTCGGATCTTCGGCCCACGACAACCACAGATCATCGATTTTAAGGTCTTTAAAAATTTGTTGACCGTATTTAAATCCATAAGTATGGTCGCTGTGTTCATGTGTAATAGCGACAATATCCAGGTGATTGCCAGTGACCCCGGCAATCTCTGCGGCCACCAATTTTAGTCTGTCGCTGCCTTTTGTATATGTTTGATGGCAGCCGAAATCGATTAGCACATAGCGAGGTTTCCTGCGGGGGCCGGGAAAAGCTAAGAGAAAACAGTCTCCATATCCGGTATTGTACATGCGGACGGTAACGCCATGTTTCGGCACTTTCATCGGTATGGGCGGTGGCGATGTTTTTTTAGACTCTGGCATTACTCTACCTCCTCGATATCATGAGAGCGGTGGAGAAACGAGAACGACTCGTAGCCGGACTCTCCCTTTTTCGTTTTTTCTCCTATTTTGTTGCGATAAAATACATGACGCGGATCGCCGAAGTAGGTGGCTCTAGCGGAAAAACCTTCTTCGCCGGTAAGATATTCACGCTGGCTCTTCAGGCGGCTATCGCTGTCCATTCTTTTGTAGATACAATATCTCACCCTGGCTTCCTGCGGGTCTATCAGCAAAGTGCACCCGCCGCGCAGGATAAAATCGGGTTCTTTTTTAGTATTACCTTTATCCGCCTCTTCCTGGTCTTCAGGTTTGAAGTAGCCGTAGCGACTCTGGATTATCTCGACGACCAGATCGGTAACCGTATGGCCATCGGGACCGATGCGCCGCGCCGGGCGTGCGGAGAACACCTGGAAATGCGGAATATCGTCATGGTCCATTCCGTAAAAAGTCCGCGGCGAGCCGGTATCCAATCTTATCTTAAAAGCTTCGGCGACCCTGGGTCTCTGGCTGATGATATTGTGAATCAGTGCCTGGTTCATGTTGTTCTGGTTAAAAATATCCGCGCGGTTCTTCGAAAGCAATTTCCGATCCAGGGCGAATCTATCAAGAAAATCAACCATAAACACTTCCTTAAAAATCCCGGGATTCTCAGGCTCTTCCCATAAGAGATTCGCCTCAGACATGTTGCGCACGCCCCAGGGGATAATGCCGCGCTGCCGGAAGGCTTGAATGAATGCCAGGCGGTAGTTATGCCGGTCATCGGTGACGATATCATGGTCGGCGGTGATAAGCGCCCGCAGGTAGTCCCCGAAAGTAATATCCACCGGGACACAATAGTCAAGGGCACGGATACAGATCTGCAGGACATGACCGGCCGTCTTAGCGGCTTCCTTAGCCAGCAGGTCGACGAGGTCAGGATGGAGTTCACCGGCCGGAAGCGCGTCGGCACCGCCGGTCGCAATGCGTAAAAGACTGGCGATTCTCCAGTTATAGACGGTGATAAAGGCATCGAAAACGGCCGCCACCAGGATGGCGCCCCGAGCGTGCGGTTCCATGGTTTTATGTATTTTCATGGGGTCGGGTTTTTCCGGTATCCATTGCTTCGTTTTGGGGTCTATCACCCCTATGGCGCGCCGCAAGGCCCCGTAGTTCCCGATAGCCTGACCGAACTGGTAGGCAAGCTCTCCCAGAAGGTTCTGACTTTCCAGATTACCGCGTGTGCGGGCGATCTGGTGGCGCAGTACCTCGGGATAGGTAAAATGCTGGAACAAAGCCACGATATCGGCAAAGGCTTCGTGAAAAGCCAGTACGTCCGCGTTCGAGCATTCAATGAACCTCTGGTGTAAGCCGTCCAGCAGGGCGTGGGTCGTCTCGTGGGCGATGATATCGTGCGAAAGGCAGGTGAATACCGTTTCGCCGGGATAGTTGTCTCCCGGGGCGGTAGCTGAAGCCGGAAAATACCCGAAGAGCAAGGCTTTCTTGGCGGGACTGTAATAGGCATTGGCTTCGCGCATAGCATGGGGATAGATGCGTAAACGCTCCACGAATTCATTTTGTTTTACTGCGTCGAAGTTCCGGTGCGGTGCCCATAAAGCCTTCCGGCCGATGGCTTTTTCGAAATTATCGATAGTCCGGCGGGCTACCGCATATACCATCTGCTGGTGAAACTGGGGATTACTGTCCGATGAAGGCAGGCCGTCCTGCGCTAGTAATAACGAGTCGTTCAGGTCTACCGGGGCGTAAAAAAGCTGGCTGGAGGGGTCGTAATCAACGACTTCCAGGTAATCGTCAACCGGGCCGGGTCCAAAATGGTCGTCCCAGGGTAGGCTTGTCACGACTTCATTGATGTCGTATGTCTCGATGCGTCGACTCAGGCTGGGATCGAAAGCGAAATGACGTAAACGACGGTATGGCGGGGAAGGGGTTTTCTGCTGTCGTGATGGTATCATGATAATTCACCTCCTCGGCAATATGCCGGATAATCGGTTCGGTGTTACATTGGTCGCCCGGGATAAGGCAGGTTGCCCGGCTTGGTTCCTGGCTCCAGGACATGACGGCGCATGGCAGCATCGGCGAGGGCATATCCCCAGTTAATTAATCGTTCCTGTTCCTCGGCTTTAAAACAATTAAGGCGAGTGCGCATCCGAGACAATGAGCGCGTTGTATCGTTATCAACAACCAGAGGCGGTGGGTGTCCATGCTTTTCGAGTTCGTAGTCACGGATGTGGGTAGCGATACCCCAGTACGTGCCCTTCGAGGTGTTATTTTTAAAATCCTCAATCAGCCAGCGCTTTCGCAGGGAGCGGGCCTGTTCTATGGTGATGTCAAAGGTTCTCTTGAGGCGCATGAACTGGCTTATCTTAAGTCCGCACGACCCTTTCATGATGGAAGACGGAGCGCCGGCGTCGCTCGCAAACACCATTGCGTACCGGTCCCAGACCCGCTCGAGTCCGAGATTGTCATAAATTCCCCCATCTCCGAGCAGCATGCAAGACCGGAATTTTTCCTTATCCTTGAGGTCAATTTTTTCGTCATCTTTTTCAGCATCATCATCTTCCCAGCCTTTCCAGTCGCCGGGGTTTAACTTAAGTACGAGAGGGCACATAATCAGCGGGAAGGCGCATGATGCCGCCACGGCTATCGCCAGCGGGATGCCCGGTGTATCTATTCTCCCCAGGCGATAATCAGCCAGATAAGGGCGCGAGAAACGCAGGCTGGACCCCGTCTGAAGGTTGGTCGCATATATTGTGAAACGGGGCCCTTCATTGTCGGTCGGCAAGTCTTGTAGAGTCTTATCACCGTATAGCCTTCTTTTATAGTGGCCGGCAATCAGGTCTATCGGACGGTGAAACGGACTGATGAGCCCCCCCACGAAACTCCCGATATCGATTGTCTTAGAGCAGAAGTCCCTTAACGGCGGTACTATTTCATCGGTAAAATTGGTAGCCACACCATTGTTGTCGAAGGCGAGGTCTTTCCAGTTAAGGCCAAGGCAGGCAGCGGTGATCGAGCCCCCGGATACGCTTGTCAGCTCGGCAGTTCGTTTCAGCCAGCCAAGCTCGTTGAGTCGCCAGAGCCCGCCCAGGTGGAACAGGGCGGCTCTGAAACCGCCTCCCGATAATGCCAGGCCGGTAAATCTGGTACGCAGCTTGTTGCCGCACCTTTCGCACCTTGGTTCTTTAACGCCCTGCTTTTGCGCCCCGTAGTCGATTTCGCACTTAACACAATAGTTTTGCCGGCGGTCACCTGTGTAAAAATCCTTCTCCATACGTACCACCTGTGTTCGCCAATTCGTAAAAAGCACTATTGAGTCGAATAGTATCGTAACTACTAAGTTTACCTGCAAAATAGGCGGAGGGGATTCCTGGATATTATCGGTATGACCTACGTTGGGATACCAGTATATTACCCGATAACTGAATTGTCAAGAGAATTGTGGCCGATCATTTAAACTCGGGTTTCCGAGTGAATCGCCCGATTTGCGATATTATTGTGATTTTTTGCGGGCATTATGTGATTTATCTTTGATTGGCACCTAATACAGTAAATATAGAAAAATCATCAGAACTGTCAGATATGTAAAAATTCATAAAATTTCAAAATTCCATAGGAGTTTAACGTGCGTAAAAAAGAAAAACACTGGTGTCCTAAATATATTACTACCAGGTTCATTGCCGAGCATTGCGGGGTGAGTACCGTAACGGTACTGAGCTGGATTGAAGAAAAGCGCCTGCCGGCTTTCAGGCTTCCGAAAGGTCACTATCGGATATACCGGGATGATTTCATTGGATTCCTGACAAAGTACAAAATTCCTTTACACCCGAGACAAAAGCAAAGATAGATGATGTCATTTTTCGAGGGGGGATAAGATCGTGGGATGGAATTTACCGGAAAATAAGCGGTCGCAAATTCTGTGGTATTTTACGGCAGGTCTGGCTGGCATCGTAGTGCTTGTCTCCCTTGTCATGCTGGTTGAGTGGTTATCCGGTTTCGTTCAGTCGGTCGGTGTCAGTCTTAAAAGCGTGCCTATGGCTCCGACGACCGCGATGTCATTCTTCTTGCTAGGAGTGGTGCTATTCCTCCGACACCGGCAAAGCACCTCACGAGTCCTCGCAATTTCAACTCAGGCGGTGTTAATTATCGTGTTGCTAATATCCCTCTATTTAAGCCTTCAAAATTTCATCAGTACCCATATCGGCCTATCACTGGATATCGAACGTTTCTTGGTAAGCGCAATCGTTTCAAAATATGGCTTCGTGGTGGGTCGCATGTCCACGATGACAGCAATTACTTTTATAATTGCATCGTTATCAATACTGTTTTCATCATTTTCGCACATCCGGCGTCGCTGGCAGTCTATCCTCACCGATGTTTTAGCTTGTGGTGTAATTGCGATTTCTGCGGCTCTTTTAGTGGGCTATTGGTACAACGAACCGTTATTGTATGGCGGGTCAATGGTTCCTGTGGCTTTGCCTACTGCCTTTTGCTTCTTACTAGTAGGGACAGCTCAATTGTCTAATGGAACGGATAACCTCTTGAATCGTTTTCTCTTCGGCAATTCCGCAAATGCACAAATATGCCGCACCATTATACCGATATCTATTGCTATTATTCTGATCGGTGGTTGGCTAGAAAAAATCATTTTCGGCAATGTGGTTCTTGCTGCGCGGCCAACAACGTTCGCTGTATTAGCCATAGCGATTTCAATAACCATCGCTGTGGTAATACCCATATTATCCAGGCGTATTCAATATGATATCAGCCAAAAAGAGCAGGCGCTGCAAGATAGCTTACACTTCAATTCCAGCGTGCTTGAAAATTCTCCCCATCCCATACTGGTACGTAATCCGGACAACTCTATAACCTACGTAAATCCCGCATTGGAGAAACTGACCGGCTTTGTATCCAATGAGCTTATCGGCAAGAAAAATGTATTCCCTTTCTGGACAGAAGAACAATTGAAGAAACATAACGGCCATCTTGAAGAAGTTATCAGCATGGGAATATACAAACAAGAACGCCAATTCCTTAAAAAGAGTGGAGAGCCGTTCTGGGTAGAGGTAACTGCTACACTCATAAGAAGCAAAGGTCAGGTAAAATACTTCCTTTCTAACTGGACAGACATTAACGAGCGCAAGCAGGCGGAGAAATCCCTGGCAGCCTCAGAAATCCGGTATCGCCGGCTCTTCGAGGTGGCTAGAGACGGCATTTTGATACTCAATGCCGAGACTGGAGAAATCATTGACGTGAATCCGTTTCTTATTGAGATGCTGGGCTTCTCGCATGACGAATTCCTTGGCAAGAAAATCTGGGAACTACGATTATTGAAGGATGTCATTGCCAATAAAAAAACCTTTGCAGAATTGCAGCGGAAGGGATATGTCCACTATGAAGGGCTACCGCTGAAAACTGCCGCCGGGCGGCGGCTGGAAGTGGAGTTTGTCAGCAATGTCTATGAGGTGGACCATTATAAGGTAGTCCAGTGCAATATTCGTGACATCACCGAGCGAAGGCGGGCGGAGGAAGCGCAGGAAAGGCTCAGCCGGCAGCTTCAGGCAAAAGTCAGCGAGCTGGAGACATTCAGCTACGGCATCGCTCACGACCTGAGAAGTCCTCTGGTAAGCATTGAAAGTTTCAGCCGCCTGCTCCGGGAGGACCTGCATAACCAGAAGGTAGACAATGTGCGGGAGGATATCCGCCTGCTTGAGTCCAGCGTCGGGAAAATGCAGGATTTCCTGAATAAAACCCTGGCATATTCCCGTGCCGAACAACTGATAAAGCGAACCAGTGATGTTTCTTTTGGCAAAATCGTCAATGAAGTGATGGCAGAGTTTAACGAGCAGATAAGCTCGATTGGGGCTACCGTTTCCCTCGCTGATAAATTCCCCAGGGTTTATGCGGACAGGATAAGGATAGCCGAGGTGCTGACCAACCTTGTCCAGAACAGCATTAAATATCGGGATAAAACCGTTCCCCTGAAAATCGAGATAGGTCACTACCCTTCAGAGAACGAAACCATCTTCTTTGTGCGCGACAACGGGCTCGGGATTGACGCGAGTGAGGCGGAAAAGATCTTTACCCTCTTCTATCGGGGGACAGCAGATGGGGAAGGGAGCGGCATCGGCCTGGCGATTGTGAAGAAAATCATTGAAGCACACGGGGGAAGGATATGGGTGCAACAGGGTCAATCGGGGAAGGGAACCACCATGTGCTTTACGTTGCCTCAACAGAGCGGCACAAACAAGGGGGATAACAATGGAAAAGATTAAGATACTTCTAGCCGATAGCTCCACCTTTACGCGCATCCTCCTCGCCAATGCGCTGGGAACACTCGGATTTGAGGTCGTTGCCGTCGCTAAAAACGGCCGAGAGGCCCTGGAAAAGTTTGCTCAGTACAGCCCTGATATTGCCCTTATCGACCTGAAACTGGATGGGATAGGTGGTATCGACGTGGTACGCGCCTTAACCA
>CAZEUJ010000029.1:0-17690 GCA_964514525.1 uncultured Dehalococcoidaceae bacterium | reverse complement strand
CGATAAATTTACCATTTCGATTTTCTTTAGACGGTATATCCCACAAAATTAGTGTCTTATACCGGACTCCATGTCTAGCCAACCATTCTTCGGTCGCCGGACGATATTGCTCAAGCCTGTTTGACACGATATAATCAATCTCAAAATTGGGAATTAAATAGGATCTGGCATTTCTGAGCCACTCGGTATACAGCTTCTCATCCGTATCAACAAGGGACGGACAATCTTCACAAATTACCCCATCCATATCGACAGCAAGTATGCCTCTCTTCTTGGTCAGAAGTTTCCACTCACCTACCGGTGGATAAGCACGAAGTAATTTGAAATATATATCCACGTAGTTTACTGCATCTTCACTAATCATTAAGGCTGCTTTGGTGATTTTTATGTTTTTATTTGACGAACGCATAATTTGTGCGGGTTCTTCTATTGTTTTTTCACGGCCAATATTGTCATCAACTAGTAAAACATTATACGGTTCTTTCTTTTTACCCACTGTTTTTTCAATGTGTTCACTCATCCAATATTGCCCGTCTCTGAACTGCTCCGGAGTGCTGAGTGGTTTCCCGAGCTTTAATGCAATGATACTGGCGACTAGTAGTCCAGCCCTGGGTATCCCAACAATAATGTCATAAGTTTCCGGGAAAGTTTTTATCCAATCATTCGTCCACACCAATAATTCTTCAAGGGTTACAAAGGTACCCTTCCCTCTCATCTGGCGCTCAATGTTCTTCAATCGAATATAGAATTTGGCAACGGCTTTACTATCCTTTTTATATAATATATTATCCAATTTCTTATATATAGAATAGGCTAGAAACAATGACTTCCCTATCAAATTCCCTCTTGTTCTATTATCAAGCGACCATCGCAGGTATTTTTTAAATTTATTTTTCAACATTTTTACTAATCCATACGAACTATCTCGATTAACTAAGTGTAACACTAATATTGGTACTGACCTGCCCCCAGTAGTTGTACCAGTTCTTATGTTAGAGCCACCGTCAAAATAGCTTCAGGTACCGGGGTTCTCTCCCTTAAATGCTTTGTCCGAATTAAAGGCGATGTCTCTTTCATCCGGCTCGGGCAACCCCTACCAGGAGTCAAAAAGCCAGACGTGCCGCCTTTTATTCTTTCTAGCAGCGGCCGCAATGACCGCCGCGCTGCCGCCATTATATACGCCGCACTCGATAAAGCTGCCGCCAACCTTTCTTCTTTCGAAACGCGAAGCCAATTCATGCAGTGTAGATAATCTTCGAAACACCAGCATTGTATAAGGATTGACTTTCAAAATTAGCTTAAGCTTATTTAAGTTTTTAAATAAATATACAATGTCTTTACCAGAAGTGATATTCAGGCATCGATACAAGCTATGTAATTCAACAATGAGTCGGCTTCTTTTAGCCAGGCTTTTAAGGTGGGCTTTTAATTTAATTATGGGCGTAAGCATGATATAAGATAATGCTGATTTCTTACTTATTATAAATTCTTCTCTTTAGCTGTCGCCAGTTTACCAAACCGTTCTCCAAAACCCTTAATACAAAGTCAACGATGGTCATCGAGTCGATATCCCCGGAAACAGATAAAGCACTTCTAGCCTGGTTCGGCCATCGCCAGTACCTGAGCAAGGAGGCGTCTGATTGTTCAATTTGCCGTAAAAGCGCCTTCTCGTCAGCCTCGCCGAACTGCTTTAAATTCTCCAGGTAAATTCCGCAATCCTCCGGTTTTGTATTTAAGTCTACAATATATCCCTCACCCTGTAAGAATTTTATCGCGGCTGTAGAGGAATCCGCCTTAAAACCGATAACCGGACGTTTAGGACTTTCCAGAATAAAATCTCTGGCAGTAACACATTTATAATCATCAAACCATTGGTCTGCAGGTACGTGTACCTTCATGTTTTTTACCAGTACAGTTGCTCGTTCAGAACACTCTGCTTTTACTCTATATCTATCATCACCCTGGGGTTGGATATTAAAGATAAATTTATCCTTTTCTTGCCACCACTCGGCAATTTCTTTTAAAGTAGCCACCCAAACTGGTGGATTAAGTTCCTTTGCTTTTCGAAGAATTTCCTGCAAACCAGTTTCGCAATATTCGATTCTTTCCGGGTGTAGAGAGAGGATAAATAGCTCACCGCTAGCGTATATTTTTCGCAGTATCTCCAGCCAGATTTCAGCGATTTTCTTTTCATCGGTAATACCTAGTCGTTCGATAATCATTTCATCATCCGGCAGTGTCACGGGAATCTCAAGCAGACCATTTTCTTTTTTTGGCAAGGAAAAATACTTCTCGGAATCTAACGGCGCGCAAAACTCCAGCAAACGGTTAAGGTTGTTTCTGGCATATCTTGAAAATTCATTTATATCTATTATCGGCCAGTATAAAACACGGCTACTGTGGTATTTAAAACCAAGCTCACTCAGTATTGGTGTTGTGTCTTCATTTGTGCGTAGAAAAGGAGCGCGAAAACCCACAAAGGGAATCTGGCACCGGTTAAAGATGTTTACCGCCTTTTTAAAGTGATTTCCTTTTTCCTCAACTGCCAGTACCCCGTAATCGATATGTACATAACCATGTACGGCAAACTCGACTCCCTGACGGCTCAACTCCTTGATATAGCCAGGATGCCTTGCCAGGACTACCGCAGTAATGGCAAAAGTTGGCACACAGCCGACCTTACGGATTATCTCATAGTATTTCTTTAGACGGCGCTCAAACTTCTTCGAGGAAATGCCGAACCGGCCCGCTACTGTAAAAATCCTCGAAATTAAATTTCTGAGTCCTCTTGATTTTGATAAAAATCCCAATCTCATGCCTGCCATGATATTCTCCTAAGGTCGGATAAATATAATATTTTTATTCTTAGTATGGTTATAATACTCTGGACTATTTTTGCACAACAGCCTTATCTTAAATTTTCATACTTAACTGCTTGGTAGTCGCTCTAATACATTCTGGATGTATACACTGATTTTCTCCGCAAGAAGCCCCACAAATGGCTCCACCAGCATTCCCCGGGGATAGACCGGTAGCTTATAGGTCTCCAGCCCTCCGGTTGATAGTTTCTCCCAGCCCAGTTCAGGGCCGCTAAAACAAGCATACTCTTTCATCGGTCGGAATTCAATAATACGTCCCGGGTAGACTCTCGGTACATAGCTTATTGCCGCCAGGTCGCAAGCCGCCCAGATGCTGGATAACAATACATTGCGCCCGTTGCCGGTTTTAGTTTGGAGACCGAGTTTCGCTAACAGCGACCCGAATACAATGTCTTTCCTGTCCCAGGCCACCTTGGCTTTCTCCTTGAGAAATGTCATTTTCTTATCGGTCAATAAAAGGTTTCGTAAATGAAACTCGATTTGCTGTATTCGGTATTGTATTCTATCGAATACTGCGTTAGGCTGATTCGAAAAATTATAGGTTTCCATCAAGGCTAACAGAGCCACCTCTTTGCCCTGTGCTTGTAGCTGTTGAGCCATTTCCAGTGCTATCGTACCTCCCATGCAATATCCGGCCAGAAGATAAGGTCCCTCCGGACGAACAGCCTGTATCTCCTTAATATATTGAGTTGCCATGCCCTCGATACTGGAAAGAATGGGCTGGTTACCATCAAGCCCCTGTGCTTGCAGTCCATAAACTGGCTGTTCCGGCCCGAGATGACGTATTAAATCTCGATAAATCAATATATTACCGCCCGCGGCATGGAAAAGAAACAAGGGTGGTTTAGAATCGCCAGGTTGAATCTCTATTAATGAAGTCCATGCTACTGATGATTTATCCTCTTGAATCATCCTGGCTAACTGCATTATATTCGGAGCTTTCATAAGAGCCGCTAAAGGAAGTCTCTTACCGAATCCCTTCTCAATCTCTGAAAAAAGGCTTACCGCCATGAGAGATGTCCCGCCGAGGTCGAAGAAATTGTCCGTGTTTTTTACCTGTTTGACGCCGAGTATATCCTGCCATATCTCCGCAAGCATCGGTTCGATGTCTTTTTCATGATGGACGCTGGCAATTACCCCACGATCCATCTGTTCTTCCACCGACCGGCTCAATTCGTTCTGCTCTTTTAACACAGTCGTCTCAATGGAGACTGTTCCATGCGTCAGCTGGCTGGTTTTAATCAAGTAACGCTGACGTTCAAAGGGATAGGTCGGTAAAGGAACGCGATGTCGCACCTCTCCCTTATAAAAACCGGACCAATCCGCCTGGACCCCGGCCATCCAGAGCTGACCAAGGGTATTTAGAATATAAGCCACATCTGATTTGCTTTCTTTCGGATGTCGTGTCGATGAAAGTATAATTTGCTCTCTTGCATCCGGATGCTGTTTGGCCAGCATGCTAAAGGTACTCCCCGGCCCTACTTCCAGAAAAATACGGTTCGTTTCTTTTAATAACTCCTTGATACAATCAGAATATCTCACCGTCAGGCGTAGATGCCTAGCCCAATACTCCGGATTCATTGCCTCATCCGGTGTAATCCATGTGCCGCTGACATTCGAAGCGAACGGAATCCGTGGTACATTCAGCCTGACTTGTTTCACCTGTTCGGCAAATGCATTTATTATGGGGTCCGTCATTCGGGAATGAAAGGCATGAGAAGTGCGGATATGCCGGCAGAGCACGTTTTTATTCGTTAGCTGCTTCTCTAAATCCGCGATAGCCTCCTTTTCACCGGAAACAATGCATAGAGAAGGCAGGTTGATAACCGCCACTGATAATTTTTCATCTAAAAACGGTTGTAACTCTTTCTCGGAAAGAAAAACAGCCAGCATCAAGCCGCCGGGCAGTCCCTGCATAAGCCGGCTTCTCGCGGCTACCACCGTAAGGGCATCCTCAAGAGAAAACACCCCGGCCAGGCAGGCCGCCACGTATTCACCAATGCTGTGCCCCACCATCGCTACCGGATGCACTCCCCAGGACATCCACAACCTGGCTAGGGCATATTCTATGGTGAATAGCGCCGGTTGGGTAAACATCGTTTGTGTCAGCTTTTCCGTTACCTCTTCGGTAACCGGCCCGCTTGGATATATTATCTCATGTAAATCGATATTAAGATGAGACCGCAAAATCTCGAAACAGCGGTCCATCTCTTCTTTAAATACCGGCTCGGTCTTATATAGTTCGAGCCCCATATTAATATATTGAGAACCTTGCCCCGAGAAAATGAATACCACATCACGTTGTACATCATCATGAAAAGATGACAAAACCCGTTTCTTATCTAACGCTCCCAGAATCTTTATAGTATCGTCGGCATCCCGGCAAACGACCATACGTCGATGGTTGAAAGCCTTGCGCCCCACCTGCAGTGTGTAAGCAACATCGGCAAGGTTTATATCCCGGTGACTCTTCAAGTGTTCGACTAGGTTCGTCGTCGCTGTCTCCAGAGCGGTGCCGGTTTTTGCCGAGAGAAGTAATAGTTGCCAGGGTCGAGATTCTCTGGAGGCCTCGATATCAGGTGCTTCCTCCAGTATGACATGGGCATTCGTCCCTCCAATGCCGAACGAACTGACCCCGGCCCGTCGGGGATATCGGGATTCCCAGGCCATCAGTTTGTTATTGACATAGAAAGGGCTGTTCTCAAAATCGATTTCAGGATTGGCTTTTTGAAAATGCAGGGTTGGCGGTATCATCTTATGTTTGAGTGCCATGACAGTTTTAATAAAGCTGGTAACGCCGGCGGCAACATCCAGGTGCCCGATGTTTGTCTTTACCGAACCGATAGCGCAAAAGCCCTTCTTGTCGGTATAGTTATTAAAAGCTTTGGTGAGTGCCGAAACTTCAATTGGGTCGCCAAGAGAAGTCCCCGTCCCATGTGCTTCGATAAAACATATCGAATCGGCCTCAACCCCGGCATTGGCCAGGGCTTGCACGATGACCTGGGACTGCCCCTCGACACTGGGCGCAGTATAGTCCACCTTTAAATGACCATCGTTATTGACGGCGGAGCCTTTAATAACCGCGTGGATGCAATCTCCGTCCCTTATGGCATCGGCTAGCCGCTTTAATACCACCACTCCGACCCCGTTACCGAAAACCGTCCCCTGCGCTTTTTCATCGAACGCCCGGCAATGCCCGTCGGGAGAGGGTATATTCCCCGGTTGGTACAAATAACCTGCCTTGTGAGGGAACCTTACGGAGACACCACCGGCCAGGGCCATGTCACACTCTTCATTCAATAAACTCTGACAGGCCATATGGATGGCTACCAGAGATGTCGAGCAGGCAGTCTGGACGGTAACGCTTGGCCCCTTTAAGTTCAATTTATATGAAACGCGCGTCGTCAAGAAATCCTTTTCACTTGCAATCATAGTTGCGAGATCGAAGGTAGCCATATGATCAAGAAGACCGCTAAATAAAAGGTAAGTGTTCAGGGATGCTCCACCATAAACACCGATCGAACCGTTATACCTGTCGGCGTCGTAACCGGCGTGTTCGAGGGCTTCCCAGGCGCACTCCAGAAAAATACGATGTTGCGGGTCCATCATTTCGGCTTCCCGTGGAGAGTATTTAAAAAAGGAAGCGTCAAAGAAGTCCGGGCTATCCAATATAGCCGAAGCTTTAACATAAGAGGGGTCAGCTAGGACAGCCGGGTCAATGCCCGATTCTTTCAGCTCTTCATCGGAGAAGAAAGTAACAGACTCCCGGCCCGAACAAAGTCCCTGCCAGAATTCATCAATACTTTTCGCGCCGGGCAAACGCCCGGCCATGCCGATTACCGCTATATCGAGATTATTATACTCATCAAGGTTATTATCTTTTACCATATATATAACCGCTCATTAATTATTATCTATGATTTCACTTGACTCTCTGTTTGGTCTGCCGCCGCTGCTGTATCGCGTTTCGCCGTGCTTCCGCCTGTCTTATGCTGCCCTGCATGGTGCTGGCATCTTTTCCACCCTCATCTCTGGATAAATACTCCGCCAGTGTACCGATAGTCGGGTATTTAAACATATCCGTAAGAGAGAGTTTCTTATCAACTACTTCACAAAGTCGATAATACACCTTTACGAGAAGTAAAGAATGACCGCCCAGTTCGAAGAAATTATCGTTCATTCCGACTTTTGGAGTATTGAGGACTTCCTGCCAGATACGTGCGATAGTCCGCTGTAGCTCGTTCTTGGGAGCTATATACATCGCTTCTGACTTTATACTGGCTTTCTCGGGCGCGGGTAATGCTTTGCGGTCGACCTTCTGATTGGGTGTCAGCGGCAGTTTATCTAAGGTAATGAAATAAGAAGGAACCATGAAATCCGGTAATTTTTGCTTTGCGTAGTCCCGTAATTCTCCGGTGGAAACTTCCTGATTCTGGTTGAGTACAATATACGCAGCTAATCGCATGTCACCAGGTATATCCTCACGCGTCAGGACGACAACTTCACGGACTGCCGGGTGCTGCCCGAGAAGCGTTTCAATCTCCCCCAGCTCGATACGATTACCCCGAATCTTTACCTGAAAATCAAGACGCCCCAGATACTCGATATTTCCGTCCGGAAGGTAGCGGGTTAAATCGCCCGTCCTGTAAAGGCGCCCTTTCGGATTTCCACTGAACGGGTCGGGAATGAATTTCTCAGCGGTCAGTTCAGGCCTGTTTAAATAGCCCCTGGCAACCTGCACACCTCCGATATACAATTCACCGGAAACCCCAACCGGTACTGGTTGCATATGGCGGTCGAGTATATACATCTGGGTATTATTCACTGGACGGCCGATTGGTACCGTCCGTAAACCAGTCTCCCGCTGGCATTCCCAGTAGGTGACATCCACCGCCGCTTCCGTTGGCCCGTAGAGGTTGTGCAGTTTTGCGTTTAATCGCGCGAAAAATCGATTCTGCAATTCCAGGGGCAAAGCTTCACCACTGCAGACTACATGGCGCAGGGAGGTGCACTTTTCTACGTCCTTCGCCATGAGGAATATTTGCAGCATGGAAGGCACGAAATGCATGGTCGTTATCTGCTGTTCGATGACGGTCCGCACCAGATAATCGCTATCTTTATGACCTTCCTGACGGGCTACCACCAGGCGAGCCCCGAACATCAGCGGCCAGAAAAATTCCCATACGGATACATCGAAACTAAACGGAGTTTTCTGTAAAACCGCATCGGACGGTGTCAGTCGGTAGGCATCCTGCATCCAGAGCAAGCGATTTAAAATGCCGGCGTGGGTATTCATCGCCCCCTTGGGCTTCCCGGTTGAGCCTGACGTATAGATAACGTAAGCCAGGTTCTCCAGGGTCGCTTTGCAGGCTAGGTTTTCCGTGCTTTGACTGCCTATGAGACTGTCCCGGTCTGTGTCGAGACAGACCACACGCGCTTTACAGGGAGGTAGCTTGTCCAGCAACCTCTTCTGGGTTAATAATACGGGCACATTGGCGTCTTCCATCATATAAGCGACGCGGTCTGCTGGATATGCCGGTTCAAGGGGTACATAAGCGCCACCCGCCTTTAGAATGCCGTACAACCCCACTATCATCTCTATTGACCGCTCTACGGCAATGCCGACGAGTGACTCCGGCCCCACGCCCAAGGATTGAAGGTAGTGTGCCAGCTGGTTCGCCCGCTGGTTCAACTCTCCATATGTAAGACGCTGACCTTCAAAGACGACCGCTACACTATCCGGTGTCTTTTCCACCTGGGCTTCGAATATCTGATGGACTAATCTATCCTGTGGGTAATCCACCCGGGTGTTGTTCCATTCCACCAGTATTTGATGGCGCTCGGCTTCGTTCAGAATTGGTAACTGGCTAAGAGAACGGTTGGGGTTTTCTGCCATACCCTCTAATAAAGTTTTTAGGTTTCCCAGCATTCGATGAATAGTTGAATCATCAAAGCAGATTCTATTAAAGGCAATCTTTAATTTAAGACTGGATTCTGCGTATACGTATGACGTAATGGCGTATTCATTATCTACTATATTAGCTACGATGCTACGCAATCCTGTATTTTCCCAACCATCCACTTTGGATTTCATATAGGTATTCAAATCTTGGTAGTCGAATACGTAGATATTTTCAAACAACGGCATACCGCGGGGCACATTACTCCACCCTTGAATATCAACAAGAGGTGTATTTTCGTGCTCTCGCATGGCAATCTGTAATTGTCTGATATCCTTTAGCCATGGAATCAGGGGTTTCTCCGGAGACACTCTCAATCGCACTGGGAGAGTATTAAGAAAGAGCCCCACTATCGGTCCCTCAGCCTCCCCTCCCCAACGACGGTCCGCTCTCACCTCTCCGAAAACGATATCTTCCTCGCCACTGTAACGGCTTAATAGTAACGCCCAGGCCCCTTGCACGATTGCATTAAGCGTCAATTGATTTTCCTGGGCAAGACCTCGCAGTGACTCTGTGACCGTTTCGGAGATGGATATCAAAATTTCCGCATACTCCCTATCCTTATCATCCGTATAGCTGGCTGTTCGGAATGTGCCAATAGGAGTGGAGGTATTGAAACCCTCCATTAAATTTCGCCAGAAACTCTCTGATTTAGATGTATCCTGGTGCTGAAGCCATTCGATATAATCTTGATATGGTCTTGGTTGTCGTAAGCTGAACGCCTTTCTTTGACAAATTGCCTTGTAAATATTGAATACTTCGTCTAACAATACCACATTGCCACGATTTGATATGACTGTATGGTGAGTAGTCCAGACGAGATGATAGTCAACTGCCCCGAGACGAAAAAGTGTCAAACGCGTCAGCGGGGCCTTTGCCAGATTGAACCCCTTTTTCCGATCGGTTTCCAGGAATTTCTCAAGCTCTTTTTGCTGCGCGGCGGAAGATAGATGTTGCCAATCTTGAAGCTCAAATGGGAGATTTACATTTGAATAAACATCTTGCAGAGGTTCTTCGAGAGCCTCCCATCGGAAACTGGTTCGTAGAGTATGGTGATGCTGTACAACCTGGTTACAGGCTTCTTTAAATGCAAAAACGTTAAGGTCTTCGTGAAGAGAGCATACCACTTGTGCGATATAGGCTCCGGAATTAGGAGCCATTATATAACGATATAACATACCCTTCTGCATTGGGGAAAGCGGGTAGGTAGCTTCTATATTTCTAATATCACTCACTCTTCTCTCACTGTCACTTTAATGGGTTTCGATATTAATATTTTTAGACCGTCACCCGGATTTCTGATAACGCTAATCCGACCATTGCCAACTGTGAATATTCCCGCAGGGCCCCTTCACGGCAAGAGCCGCCGCGAATCCGGAAGCGCCTTTCAAGTCCTGCATGGACCATCGGGATACTTCCTCGGAATTTCCTTCTATTTCAAGCAGTCTGGCCGGTTCACCGGGAACCAGCGATACATCAAACCCGTCTAACGGCCGGGACAGGCCGTCACCGGTTGCTTTGATAAAAGCTTCTTTACGTGTCCAGCAGTTAAAAAACGCCTCTTTCCTCTTACTTTCGGACAGGATACTAAAAACCTCGTTCTCTCTTGGAGAGAAGAAACGCTCGAAGATTTGCTCCATATCTGGTATGTTCCGTATCTGTTCGATGTCAATGCCTATTTCACGGTTGCCGGTAAAAGCGTATATCGCCATCCCTTCTGAGTGGGACAGGTTAAAATGCATCTCTTGACTGTCATATGTATCCGCAAGCGCCGGCTTATCATTTTTACCATAATTAATGCGAACCAGACCCGGCTCAATACCCAGATAGTTACCCAGGAGTATCCTCAATATCCCCCGCCGTACGATATATTGAATCCTGTCCCGCTCGAAAATAAACCGCCCTGCTCTATCTCTTTCATCCTGAGAAAGCAGTTCTTGAAATCGAGATTCCGGCCTGTCCAGTGAAGCATACCAGACCTGGATTTCATCGGATGCCGGTTTTTTAATCCGTGATTCAGGTATAAACACTTGGTTTTTCATTTTTCATCTTAATAACGGCGGAATGATATTTTCTCATATGAATAATATAAACCCATAAGGTTAGAATAAAGTAAGTATTGGGTTATAAGACGGCAACAAATAAAAGGAGCGGGTGACGGGAAGATGCACTCTATATTGGGACCAACATCGCCATGAGTATTTTACTTTCCCATCCTTGGATATTCGCGCCAGTTTGGGAGAGCGGAGCAGGTTAGAACTAATTTGAGTTACATTTCACCTTGTTTGTGCTGGCTAAGTGGGGGGAGTTGCCGTCTTTACGAAAGAACGTTTCCACATCGCCGATGCTAAAATGGTAGTCACGGCGTTGCCCGATACGATATGATTTAATCATCCCCATTTTACTCCACAGTCTGACGGTATTGGCATAAACATGTAGTAAATGGGCTACCTCGGACACTGTAAGCATCCTCGGAGGTGATACGTCGTCTTTAATATCTTTCTTCAATATTTCACATCTAAACGTAACAAATAATATATCTTCTTACCTGAGCTTAACTGTTTCCATATTCGTTAACAATATAGTTAGCACTGAAAGAGTATCGGTGATTGTACCCATAGACTATCCATTCTGTAATAGTGCTATCTCAATTATTGACCCATATCAGCCTGAACCGGGGTTTACCACGCGTTTATCCAACCATATTCGTACAAAATTCTAACCATTGTCCAACCTGAATTTCCTAGACTTATAGATGTGTAACACCGATACCATCCGTAAGAAGAATTATCTTACCCGGGAAAAACATGATATTAGAAAAATTGGGATGGTAGCGGTTACCTCATATTAAATATATAGGAAAATTCTTACACTCCACACAACAGGAGGTATCATATGAAAATTAAGAAAGCGGTAATCACTGCTGCGGGCTGGGGTACCAGGTTCCTACCTGTGACCAAGTCTCAGCCTAAGGAGATGTTACCCCTTGTTAATAAGCCGATTATCCAATATAGCGTGGAAGAGGCCATAGCCTGCGGCATAGAATTGGTGGTTATTGTAACGTCTTTGGGTAAAAGGGCTATCGAAGACTACTTTGACCGATCCTTTGAACTTGAGCAGGTGCTGGAGCAGAAAGGCGATACAAGGCAGGCGGAAGAAATCCGTCGGCTTTCCAACCTTGTCGATATTACTTACGTCCGCCAGAAAGAACAGCGGGGGCTGGGGCATGCCTTGCTCTGCGTAAAAAAAATCATTGGCGATGAGCCTTTCATCTTGATGCTCCCTGACAATATATTCGAGCAACAGGAACTCGTGTTAAAAAACATGATGGAAATCTATCAGCGGTATCAGGGTAGTGTGGTTGCCGTGCAACAGGTAGCTGAAAGCGAGATTAGCCGGTATGGTATTATTGAGCCCAAGAGAAAATCCTCGCGTATTTACCAGGTGACGGATTTTGTGGAAAAGCCTCAACCCAAGGAGGCCCCCTCGGACCTGGCTATCATGGGCAGGTATATTCTTATGCCGGAAATATTTGATATACTGGACGATACACCGCCGGGCAGAAATGACGAGATTCAACTAACCGATGGTTTAAAACAACTGGTCAAACAGCACCCGGTGTATGCCTATGAATTTGAGGGTGAACAGTATGACGTGGGGACACCGTATGGCTGGCTCCAAACGAACATTACCCTGGCCTTGAAGGATCCGAGTATCGGCCCGAGGCTGGAGAATTATCTTAACAGTCTTAGTCCGTTCAGAAATACGAAAGAAACGCTTTCCGTGTGACCCCAGAGTACTGGCTTAAGAATCGAAAGGCCGTAGACAGGAAAGCGCGTTCAAGTAGAAAACGGGCACGTTCAAATACTATACGGTACTATACGGTACGCCCGTGCGCGTTCGTCCTGGGGAGTGTCTGAAAAACCGGATATACGGTTTGATAAGCGTTCCAACCATGGCACTCCGCCCGTCTATCTCCCCATATACTTGATAACCTCTCGTAACCCTTCCTCTAGGCTGTATTCAGGATTATAGCCGAAAGCCCTGGCTTTGGTGATGTCGGCTACGCTATGCATGATGTCTCCGGGTCTGGCGTCCTTATAAACCGGCTTGATAGCACCATCTCCCGCCAGACTGACGATTAGTTGTACCAGGTGGTTGACCGTTACCCTGGTTGAACTGCCGATATTGAAAATACCGGTGGCCTGGCTCTCTGCCGCCAGAATATTAGCTCTGGCAACATCTTTGACAAAGGCGAAATCCCGGCTCTGTTCACCATTACCGAATATATACGGTGACTTTCCCGCCAGGGCTTCAGTGATAAATAAAGGAATAACGGCGGCGTATGGAGAATTGGGATCCTGCCGCGGACCATAGACGTTGAAGTACCGCAGGGAAGCGGTCTTAACCCCGTAAATTTCCTGGAATACCTTGCCGCAATACTCTCCGGCGAGTTTGGTTATGGCGTAGGGTGATAGGGGATTAGGAGTCATGTCCTCCGTCTTGGGAAGAGTGGGTGAATCACCGTAAACGGCGGCGGAGGAAGCTTAAACCACTTTTTTGACATTATTGTCCCGGGCAGCCAGAAGCACATTTAAAGTACCGGAGGCATTGGTGTTATGGGAAGCTTTGGGATTTTTGATGCTGTGCGGGACACTGGCTATCGCGGCTTGATGAAAAATATAGTCTGCACCGGAGAATAGTTTCCGCAATAGAGGCAAATTGGTGATACTGCCGCGTACAAACTCGACCTTCTTACTACCGGATACCGACTCTATGTTGGATAATTTTCCGGTAGAAAGATTATCGATGATGGTAACCTGATAACCCCGCCTGACCAGTTCCTCGGAAATATGCGAGCCAATGAATCCTGCGCCGCCGGTAACGATAACTTTGTTCATTTTACTTATTGACCGGTTTGGCCGGTTTACCCGGCTTTTCACGGTTCTCTCCTCTTGTTAGACTGAATTGATATTAGCGGGATTAAGCCCATTATAACCTAACGACATTTTAAATGTTAACTTTTTCAAGCTAGAACGTAGTAAGACCCGGGTCAAGATTCGATTAGAATTGAATTATCGGGTTAGTGTGGTCTGACAAGGATGAGCGTTATGGCCTTACTCTCTCATGAAGGCGACGATGATAACCAGGACGGCCAGTAGCCACCTGTAGTACACGAAAATATCAGTGGAGTGCCTCTGAAGAAAACGCAACAGGAATTTAATACACAGGTAGCCGCTCACCGCCGCGGTGATGAAACCAATGCCAAAGGAGAGCAAATCTGATTGAGCAATCGCGCCCGAGGCTAATCCGCTACGGACATCGAGGATGCTTTTAAGACCGGCGCCCAGAATAATCAGTGCCGAAAGTAAGAAGGAAAATCGCGCGGCGGTCTCCCGCTGTAACCCCATGGCCAGTCCCGCCGTCATGGTACTACCGGAACGGGATACGCCGGGGAAAATCGCCAGCGCCTGTGAAAGCCCGATGACAACAGCGTCCTTGAGGGATACCTCATTAAGCCCCCGCAGGTGTCGAGCGATTCGCTCGACGATAAAGAGCCCCACCCCGAGCAAGGCGATGATAACTGCCATGGCTACCATTGCCCCCATTGTGTGCGGGGTATTGACTTGATGGAATAATTCCTCGATTTTACTTTCGCCCAGCCAACCGGCTATAGCACCTGGAATAGTGCCGATAACTAGAAACCAGGCCAGTCTCCGGTCAGTATCAAGACCGATTTTACGCTCGATAATACTGGCGACTCCGGCGCGGACCAGCCGCACCCAGTCCGACCAGAAAAACGAGATTAGGGCTATGAGTGTACCAAGGTGCAGCGCGATGTCAAAAGAGAGACCAGGGTCATTCCAGCGGAAAAGCCAGGGGATGATGACAAGGTGGGCCGAGCTAGAAATCGGTATAAATTCGGTCAACCCCTGCACGATGCCGAGAATCACAGCTTGAAATAAACTCACCAATGCTCCTCTGGTATCTCAGATTGGACAGGCACAGGGCGGTTTGGCCGGAGACCTGATATAGCTTTCTTTAAAATAGAGCACGTCTGGTATCCTGGCTGGCTTTGAGTGATACTCCCTACGGATTATCGATCGTGCCTTGATGCACTCATTTTGGTTACAATTGTAACCCTTCAGCTTACAGCAATCAAGAAACCTCGTTGGTTCCAACGAAAATCGGTTGGTAATAATCTTTGACGGTCTTTTTCAGGTAGTTCCCCATCGGCACCTCCATCCTTTTTGATGGAGTATGGCAGATTCTACCTACCTCAAATGGCCGGTTTTGAAGTGCCCCTTCCTGGCCGGTTTTGGGTGCCAGCTAACACTGACCTGCCCCCCGAAAACGATACCAGATATAATCTCATAAAAAGGGGGGATAAATGGCCAAAAAGGGATACACACCGGAACAGATCATCAACAAGCTCCGCGAGGCAGAACTACTCCTAAGCCAGGGAGAGACCGTTGCTGTCATCAGCAAGAGGATCGGGGTAAGTGCCCATACCTACTACCGCTGGCGAAAAGAGTACGGCGGCATGAGAGTGGACTAGGCTCGCCGGCTTAAAGAGTTAGAACAGGAAAACTCCCGACTCAAGAAGCTGGTAGCCGACTTATCTCTAGATAATGCCATCCTGAAGGAAGCCGCCCGGGGATACTTCTAAGCCCGTCCCGCAGACGCCAGATGGTGTTAACGATATCTCAGAAGTTAGCGGTCTCGGAAAGACGGGCATGTCTTAATCGATTCCGCAAGACCCGCGGGTGTACCTTTCAAGTTGGAATGTATGAGTATTGCGGGAAGGAATATAAAGTAATTAAGAAGGTTGATTACTTCTTCGATGAGACCAAGCAAAAAATGTGCAAATGCAATGGTATTTTCCTTCTCGATGGAGCTTACTGTACAGGAAAAACCGCTTATTTAGCCCTATGTGGGCGGAATTGCTTCTATTTTTGGCAAGCTAGTTGGCTGAAAAAGGTTTGATATTGCCATCTTTAGCTCAATAGCCTTTCATCATATCTCTAACTAACCGGTATCACGGGCTTGTTAAGGTTGGATTATCCTCGATAAAGCAGGTTGACCCTTCGTCAGCAATTAAGATTTAATATCTGAGCATTTCTCGCCGGCGATACACTATCATCACCAGCATGACAATTATCAAGACGGTCGCGACACCGATGACGGCGCCGAGGGTCCACCAGCTGACCACCTTGGTTGTTGCCTCGGGTGTGACGAGTAAATTGTGTAACAGCGATTTCTGGGTGAGATTTTCGCCGTCATATAGTTCGGCCTGGAAGACGTATTCTCCAGCCTCCCATCCCGCGGCAGGTTTGTAGTTCAATTCACCGGTTTTTCCATCCTCTTTGAGCTGGCTTAAGGCAAATAGAGGGATCTGCTCCAATGCCTCCCCGTTATGAAATACCATCATCATAAGCCTGGCACCAGTTAAGGGTGTCCAGGTCTGGTTCATCTGGTACTCTATCCTGACGGAGACCAGCGTATTCGTGTTTTTATCGTAGCTGGGGGTAGTGCTGAAACTATTGAGCTCCAGCCCGGATACTTCGGCGACCTCCGATGGGGAGGACGATGGTTTGACCTCGAATACCCCCTCCAGACCGCCGATACTTACCCTGTGCTCTCCGACTGCATCCGCAGTGAAGCTGAAGCTCACCGTTATACTACCGCCTCCGTCGAGGGTTACTTCTCTGGTCTCCAAGGCGACGTCATCTATAGATAGCGTTATCGGATAATTCCCCGCCAGGTCGCCGGTATTTTCAATATAGACGCTGATGTTAGCTTTCTCTCCGACATTGACGGAAATCGTGTCTATCTTAAGTTCGTTGACCGTGAAAGCCGCCGCGGCTGGCGGTTCCTTCACGACGAAGGAGGCTATCAGGCCCCCGAGGCTGACCTGATGTTCGCCGACCGTATCCAGGATAATAGTGAAAACAATCGTTTCACTGCTGCCGCCGTTTAAGGTAACGGTCCTGTTTTGCATCGCAGCGTTGTCCAGCATCAGATTGGCTTGATAAGTCCCGGTAAGGTCGCCCTGATTTTTTATCTCAATACTGGCGGTTACGGTCTCGCCGGGGGCGACTTCACCCGGTGTTAAAACAAAGTTCGTGACGATTATATTGGCAGGACGGTTATGACCCATAAGGGCATAGGTCGAGAGATGATTTATCGGTACGGAAACGGTGCAGGCATCGGCATCGACGGTGCCGCCCAGGTCCGTCCAGGTCATGGCATCAGGGTCCCATAACGCAATATAGAGATTGTTTACGGGAATGTCAGCGGGAATCTCCGAATTGGAGTATCTGAAAACGAGATTAGCCGACCCGTTAAAGGTAGCGCCACCCGGTTCAATCTCGTATGATTGACCGATCATTACTGAGCCAGAGCCAGCGGCCTGGCTTTCCTCGTTAGGTGCGATGCGCATACTGGTCAATGTCTGGTTATATTTGTTCTTGACGATGGTGCCTTTGGGTATACGAAGTTCCACCCTCAACTCGATATCCGTAGCGATTATATCTTCAAGCATCTGGCCATCGTCCGTCGTGAGCCCGCGTAGATTGATGGTCGAAGATGCCCCGCCGCTACCGCCGCCTCCGCCTCCGCCTCCGCCAACATCCCCTCCGGACGGAGGAGGAGAGCCGGAGGAAGTTTCAACGTTGATAGTACCATTAACGACGTTTACCGGCAGGGACTGGCTGTCCACGTTCCCGACGACTACGTTCGATAGTGTCAGCGGGCAGCTGCCTCCAGCGCTCCCGGCTGTCAGCGTGATGACCGCGAATGTCCCCGCCGTCGCTGCCGTTTGCCCGGGACTGATAATCGCCCCGAAAAC
>CAZEUJ010000028.1:0-18324 GCA_964514525.1 uncultured Dehalococcoidaceae bacterium | reverse complement strand
ATATTCTATATATCCTGAAGGCTTTTGAACAAGGTGCCGATGGCGTTTTTGTCGCGGGATGTCTGAAAGGAGGATGTCATTTCGTTGAGGGAAACCTTCGCGCCGAGAAAAGGGTAGAGCGCGCCAGAAACATTCTTGACAAGATCGGCCTGGGCAAGGACAGGCTGGAAATGTTCTTCATGTCTTCCGCGGAGGGAGGACGATTTTCTGAGGTCGCCCGGGAAATGACCGAGAAAATAAGAAAATTGGGACCCAGCCCGATAAAAGGGGGTTGATATGATTATTGCCAAAGCAAAAACTTTTGAAAATATAAAAGCCATGCTTGAAGGTCATCAAAATATTTTGGTGCTTGGCTGCGGTACGTGCGTGGCTATTTGCTTTAGCGGTGGTGAAAAAGAGGTGGGGATTCTCGCTTCATCTCTGCGTATGGCCGACAAGATAGCGGGTAAAAACCGGGTCTTCTCTGAACACACCGTAGAACGTCAGTGTGAATGGGAATTTCTCGATGCGATAGGAGACAAGGTAAAGGAAAATGACGCCATACTGTCATTGGGTTGTGGTGTAGGAGTGCAAGCGCTTAGTGAAAAATTCCCCGGAATCCCGGTTCTTCCCGGGCTTGATACCGTATGTATGGGGATGCCAGAAACGGAGGGCGTATGGGTAGAGAGGTGTTCTGGCTGTGGGAACTGCATTCTCGATAAGACCGCTGGCATTTGTCCCATAACGAGATGTGCCAAGAGTTTGCTAAACGGGCCATGTGGCGGGTCAGCCAAGGGGAAGTGTGAAATATCGCCTGATATACCCTGTGCCTGGCAAATGATAATCGACCGCCTATCCGCGTGGGGTAAATTGGAAATGCTGGATGAAATACAGCCGTTACGAGATTGGAGTACATCTCATGCGGGTGGACCTCGCCGTATAACCTCTCAAGAACAGTCCGGAGGAAAATAAACGGTACGCTCCAGTTGGAATATTGATATGAGTTTTGAACCAAAGATTGTTGCATTTCTGTGTAACTGGTGTTCCTATCGGATTGCTGGCGCAAGCGGCGTTTTATCCACAAAGTTCAATGCCAATATCAGACCTATCAGAGTGATGTGCAGCGGCCGGGTTGAACCCGAATTCATTTTGAGTGCGTTTGAATCTGGCGCCGACGGTGTTCTGGTTCTCGGTTGCCAGCCCGGAGACTGCCATTATTCCGAGGGGAACTATCAGACCATGCGGCGTATCGCCCTGTTCAAGAAAATGATGTATCAACTGGGAATTGAAGACGGGCGGTTACGCCTGGAGTGGGTATCGCCCTCGGAGGGCGATAAGTTTCTCGCCATCACCGGTGAAATGACCGAGCAGATAAGAAAATTGGGACCTTTTTCAAGTTATTAAGAAGTACCCTTAAAGTTAAGGGATGTATTAAGAGGCTATTTAATAACCCATCCCCTTCCCCCTTCCCTTGGCAAGGGAAAGGGGGTAAGCCTTTCCACAGGAGGGATAAGAGGGCGAAATTAATATACAATCTCAAGGATAAGTATTTTGACTACTATTAATACTATAAGTGATAAGATTCCGGTGAGAGAAGAGACCGAGCGTACCCCCGAGGAAGAAACACTGGTGATGCGCCTCAAGGTATTTAACAATATGAGGTGGTTTGCCATTCTCGGGGTTATCATCGTCACCCTCGTCGCCAGATACGTTTTTCATATCGGTTTTACCACCCTGCCGGTATATATCGTCTGCGCCTTCATGGCTCTATATAACCTGGTGCTGACACAGCAGGTCAGAGGACTGAAGAAATTGCCGCCCCAACGGGTTATTCCGCGTGTCCGGCAATATACATATACACATATTTTGCTTGACATGTTTGCCCTGACCGTGATATTGCATTTCACCGGCGGGATAGAAAATCCATTCATGTTCTTTTTCGTCTTTCACATCGTCCTGGCCAGTATCGGCCTTAACTATCGGGTGGTATATCTGTTGTCCACGGTAGCCATTGCCTTCGTGGCATTGATGGTGGTTATGGAGTATACTGGCGTGATATCTCATGTTAATCTTCAGGGATTTGTTTTACCAACGCAGTACCGGCAGGGAAGCTATATCGCGGCCAGGCTCACTACCCTGGCATTACTCCTTTACTGTATCACCTATGTGACTACCGCTATTGCCGGGGAGCTGAGGAAGAGACAGCGGCAGGTAGTGGCATTGGGTGAGCGCCTGCTTGCGGAAAAAACCGGCGAACTGGAGCGCGCCTCCAGCGAGATAGGCAAACTGAGAGAGGAAAGGGAGAAGTTCCTACGCTTTATTGGCATTGCGGCTCATGACCTGAAAGCACCGCTTACTGCCATTCAGGGTTTCCTATGGGTCATTCTGGGTGGTTTCGCCGGGAAAACACCTGAGAAGCAGAAGAATATGCTGGAGCGGAGTTCTCACCGTATCACCGAACTCCTGGCCTTGATTAGTGATTTACTGGATATTCCGCGCATCGAGACTGGCCAGATTGTCCAGGAGATGAAGGAAATTTCGCTGCTGCAGGTAATAAAGGATTCCATTGAAGGTCAGCGTAATCTGGCTGAAGAAAATGGCGTAGGAATTAAAGTTGAGTTACCTGAAATACTTTCCTCAATCAGAGGTTCAGCGCCACGAATGCAACAGGTGATAACCAATCTGGTGAACAATGCTATCAGGTATACACCGGGGGGTACGGTAACCGTCAGGGTAAGGGAACAGGGCGAGGACTTGCTGATTGAGGTTATGGATACCGGTATTGGTATCCCTTATGAGGATATGCCACATCTTTTTGAAGACTTTTTTCGTGCCAGCAACGTCGAAATCAAGGGGACAGGTCTGGGGTTGTCCATAGCCAGGAGGATTGTTGAGGCTCATGGCGGTAAGATATGGGTTGATAGCCCTTGTCCTGAGACTAACACCGGGTGTAAATTTTCTTGCACGCTACCAAGCCTGCGTAAAACTTAGAGGAGGCAACAATGAAAGCAGGAACAAACCTAGAGAAAATACTGGAGAGCGGGAGGTTTGCCGTCACTGCCGAGGCAGGTCCCCCCAAAGGCACCAGCGCGGCGGTGATACAGAAGAAGGGCGAGATGCTTCGTAATTGTTGCGATGCCGTTAATATCACCGATAATCAGACGGCGATTGTGCGTATGTCCAGCCTGGCTGGCTGTATACTTTTGAAGCGGGCCGGTGTGGAACCTGTCATGCAGATGGTCGTCAGAGACCGGAACCGGCTGGCGCTCCAGAGTGATGTACTGGGCGCCGTAGCTCTGGGGATAGGCAATTTTCTCTGCCTTTCCGGTGACCATCAGAAATTTGGAAACCATCCTTCCGCCAAGGGTGTCTTTGATATCGACTCCATTCAGTTGATTCAGATGCTGAAGAAGATGCGGGACGAGAAGAAATTTCTTAATGACGAGGAAATAGCTGGGGAAGTCCCGATATATATTGGCGCCGCCGCCAATCCCTTCGCCGACCCATTTGAATTCCGAGTGAAAAGGCTCGCGAAGAAGGTCAAAGCCGGGTTAGACTTTGTCCAGACTCAAGCGGTCTATGATGTACCTAAATTCATCAGGTTCATGCAGATGGTCTGCGACCTGGGACTGGACAAGCAGGCGCACATCCTAGCGGGCGTCATACCCATCAGGTCGGTAGGTATGGCCCGTTACATGAGAGACTACGTTTCCGGGGTAAGTTTACCCGATGAAATCATCACCAGGATGGAAAAGGCAGAGAAGGCCAAGGATGAAGGGGTAAAAATCATCCTAGAGATTATTGAACAGCTTAAAGAGATACCCGGGGTACACGGCATTCATATTATGGCGGTGGGCTGGGAGGATATCGTCCCGGAGATGGTAGAAAAGGCTGGACTTATGCCCAGACCTATATTATAATAGGAGGCGAAAATGCCTGGCAAGATACTGGTTGTTGATGATGACCCTGATATTCTCGACGCCATCACCATGATTCTTGAATCTCAGGGGTATCAGGTGTCCACCGCGCGCGATGGGATAGAAGGATTGGCCACTCTTAAGGCGGAGAATCCGGACCTGATGATTCTTGACCTGATGATGCCTAAAATGGACGGGTTCGCCGTATGTAAGGAACTCCAGGACCCCAGGTGGTCTAAGTATAAGGATATACCTATTCTGATTCTTACCTCGGTAAGAGAGGAAGCCAGTCGGCGGCGCTATGAACTGGAGACCGGACTTGAACTGGACGTGGATGATTATATTGAGAAGCCTATGTCCCCTGATGTCTTGCTGGAAAGGGTGAGTAGACTCATCAAAAAGAAAAAGTCCTAATATTATCCGGCTAATCTGACTGATTAAGGAGGCGACCCTCAGTGAAAAGGAAGGCTAAAATCCTGCTTATTGATGATGATGCTGATTTTGTCGAGTCGACAAAAATCGTCTTGGAAAGCAAACCATACGAGGTAATAGTCGCTGTTAACGGTGACGATGGTTTACGCAAGGCAAGAAAAGAGAGACCTGATTTAATCCTTCTCGATATAATTATGCCGGTAGAAAATGGCTTTACGGCTGCGGAGCAGCTTAAGAAAGACCCGAAACTTGCTGAGATACCAGTACTGATGTTGACCAGCTATTCAACAAGGGGAGTGGGAACAGGAATCCCGCGTAGTCGCGGTTTGGAAGTAGAGTACGAAGACTATATTGATAAGCCAGTCAGCCCGGATGACTTACTGGCTACTGTTGCCAAGTACCTGCAAAAGTTGTGACCTGTTTTTGAAGCTGTATCACCATTCATCAGACCGAGTTACACCAACCGCTAAGAATAAAGGCTTTGACCGACTTTCAACTGTTCTTGATGGATGTAATTCTCTAAGATTAACTTTGAGGCTTTTCACCCTCTATTATACAAATTATTTTCTTCATCATAGGATCATTTGGTTTATAATCTTTCCTATCGCCTTTAAAACCATTATCTGTTATGACCAATTTCGAAATCTCATTCACCAGATAAAGTTTCCAACCAAAAGGTTCTCCAAATTCACTAAAACCTTTGACCTGATAACCCCTAAGCACTTCATCTCCAGAACTCTTATGAAGACCATAACAGAATGGTTCGACGAAACGAATACCGCCCCTATAGTAAAAGCTTATCACTTTCCTGGAATCAATTGCTGAGCAAATTTTCCTCATCATGAAATAACGATTATAACATCAGGGAAACGGAGAGCGATTTATCGACGGCCTCTCTACTAATAGTATAACACAACGTGTATTAGCCGACAATTAGCTATACCGGCTGGTTCCAGGCTACCGTCTTATAGCCTTCCATGCCTCCCCAGCGTTCTTGACGGTTTAACAGAATAACGGATTATGCAGCACTATCTTGAAGCTGAGAAATCACGTATAATATCAGTTAAAGTTGCTAAAATCCGTATTCCATTGGGGGCACTTTAATTCCTCCATCATAAAATCCGGCTTAAGTCGTATAGGAGGTAAACGTGGAAAGCAATCCACCCGGAAAATCAACCTTTGCGCGTTTAATACACATCGGGGTAGTGGTCAGGGATATGCACAAAACCATAGAACGTTTGGCAGCCTTAGGTATAGGTCCTTTTAAACCCAGGATTTTACCTCCGGATGCCCGGGAAAAATATCGGGGAAAACCTTTCATACCCAGCCAGAGGGTGACCATTCAAATCACTAAAATCGGCAACATGGAACTTGAATTAATTCAACCGATTGACGGAGAATCTCCTCATCAGGAATTTCTCGATCAAAAAGGAGAAGGCATTCAACATCTGGGATTCATCGTCAATAATCTTGAAGAAGATGTCAAACATCTAACCGCCGAAGGCTCCACAATATTGCTTACATCCCAGTTTAAGGGCGGTGGCGGCGTGGCCTACTTAGACCTCGATGCGGCAGGCCTGATAGTCGAACTGGTGCAGCCTGGCAGTAGATAGTTCGAAATATCAAACACAGTAAAATAATCATCGCCATCCAGAATAATATTTTCCCCCAGTGTTCTTTATTCCTGTGCCAAAGCCTGTGTTATAATTAATCGAAGGGGTTAGAAGAGGCTAAAATGGGGAAGAAAGTTGGTTTCTGGTATAAATTAAAGCTTCTGGCAAATCTGGGCTTCCTGCTCGGGATTAGCCTGGTTAATTCTATGGGCAGAGGTGCCCGAAACCTTCTGAGTAATCTGCTCGGTCGTTTGAAACCGTCATCAAGAGAGACCGGGCTACTCGTCAGCACTTATGAGTTGATGCGGGAACGCCTGCGTGAATCCATCAAAGAGATGGAAGAAAAGACGCAGCAACTCGAAGAAACGGGAGAGCAGTTACGCCGTTCCAGGGATTTCCTACAATCAATCATCGACAGCCTTGATGAAGAGCTAATGGTCCTCGATAAAGAACTTCTCATTACCGACGTTAACCGTAATTTCCAGCTCAAGTATAAAGAAAAAGAGACCATAGGGCGGCACTGCTACGAGGTAATGTACGGACTGGACGCGCCCTGCCGACCACCGTTACGCGCCTGTCCCGCCAACCAGGTGTGGCAGACCGGTAAACCACTACGATTTATTCAACTGCAGGAAGGTAACGGGGATAACGCAGGAAAAGGTAAATATTTTGAAAAGACACTCTCCCCGCTTTATGACCGGAGAGGTAATATTATCAGGGTCGTGGAGTTGAGCCGGGATGTCACAGAAAGCAAGGAAATGGAAAGACGGATTCTTGAAGCTAACCGCCATCTCCTGGCGATGAATGCAATCGCGACCACGGCCAGCCAGTCGTTAAGCCTGGACGTGATTCTCAACGGGGTACTGGATAAAATCCTGGAACTGATGGATGCGGAAGTGGGTGGCATTCTCCTCATGGACGAAAAAACACCACTTACCTCCTACCGCATTTCACGAGGCTTGCCCGAACAATCGGCACCGGGGATAGCCAGTCTCGAACTGGCGAGGAAGGTCGCCGAAGAGGGAAAAGCCCTGGTCGCTGACGGTGACACCAGGTCCGCCGATAATTCAATGGCGTTTATCAGCGTTCCTCTAAAGTCCAAAGAGAAAGTCGTCGGCGTGCTGAATATAGGCAGTCAGACGCCGCGGGTCTTTTCCCAGCAGGAAGTACAACTCTTAACGTCTCTGGGCCATCAACTCGGGATCTCCGTCGAAAATGCCCAGTTGTACCAGGAGCTTCAGAGCAAAGAGCAAATGAGGGAACAGCTCCTGCGGCGCATCATTTCTGCTCAGGAAGACGAACGCCAGCGCGTCGCTCGCGAACTTCACGATGTGACAAGTCAGGCGTTGGTGACACTCGGGGTCGGCCTGGAAGTCGTCGCCACACCGGAATCGAATATCAAGGAGCGTGAAGCCCAAATGGAGGGCATAAAGTCTCTTCTGTCGGCTACTTCCAGGGATGTCCACCGGCTTATCTATGACCTCAGGCCGAGTCTACTCGACGACCTTGGTCTATCAGCGGCCATCCGGTCTTATGCCCATAACTCTCTGGACGCCGCCGGAGTGGAGGTGCACGTTGAGGCAGCCGGGCAGGAAAAGAGACTGCCTCCAGAAGTCGAGATAGCATTATTCCGCATTGTCCAGGAAGCTATCGCCAATATTGCCCGCCATGCCCACGCCGAGAGCGCCTATATCAGCCTGGAGTTCAAAGAAAAAGGCATCGCGGTGGAAATTGAAGACGACGGCATCGGCTTCGACCACTCCCACGGATTTACCGCCAGCGCCGGCGGCAAGGGCGTGGGACTACTGGGGATGCAGGAGCGCGCCGAACTGCTGGGTGGTACAATAGTGATTGACACCAGACCGGGCGGCGGCACGAGAGTCTCCGTGGAAATCCCGGTGAAATTCGAGGTGGATGATGAGCGAGATTAAAGTATTAATCGTGGACGACCATGCCCTGTTCCGCGAGGGAATCCGCTCTCTGCTTAAGGGCTATAACGACATTAACATCATCGGGGAAGCGACCCAGGGCATGGAAGCCATTGAAAAGGCACACCAGCTGACCCCTCACGTAGTCCTCATGGATATCGCGATGCCAGTCATGGGCGGACTGGAAGCGACGCGGCGTATTCAGAAGGAAACCCCCCTGGTCAAAGTGCTGGTGCTGACCCAGTACCAGGACAGCGAATATATCCTTTCCCTCATCAAAGCCGGCGCCAAGGGCTATATCGCCAAGACAGCTACGGCTTCGGAGTTAGTCTCCGCCATCAGGGCTGTATATAAAGGTGAGTCTTATTTATATCCCAACGCGGCCACGACCCTCATTGAAGAATATCTCTCGCAAGCCGGGGAGGATAAAAGTGAATACGAGCGGCTTTCCGACCGCGAAAGGGAGATACTCCAGCTCGTGGCGGAAGGGCGCACCAATCAGGAAATTGCGGATAAACTCTTCATCAGCGTAAAGACGGTGCTGCGGCACCGCACCAGCGTGATGGAAAAACTGGGGTTCCATAATCGCACCGAGCTGATAAAATACGCCATCAGTAAAGGACTGATAGAAATGCCCCGGAAAATGGAATAGCAGAAGATATTACATTGGCAGGCTATAAAGGGCTTCTCTTCTTTCGAGAAGCTCTTTTTATTGGTGTAAATGGCGGTTTATTTATCCATAATTGGTATCTTTTTCTCTTAAAATTGGAACGTTATTCCCTATTATCATCTACGTATTTGGTTTTAGATATAGAAAGGATGGGTGTTTATCAATAATATCATTCATTAATCCGGGAGAGTCCCGGGGAATGGAGGTTTTGGGATGGTGCCAAAGGTAGAAAAAGTCTTTAACCTCACACGAGAGATGCTCGACCCTACTTTTGCAGATCTGGTAGCGCCCGACCGTGAAAAATTGCTGACCTGTATCCAGTGCGGTACCTGCACCGCCTCGTGTCAGACGGCCTACGCCATGGACTATACCCCCCGCCAGCTATGGCGCTTGATTCAGCTGGGCCTCAAGGATGAGGTACTTTCCAGCAATAGCTACTGGCTCTGTACCGCCTGCTATGCCTGTACTTTGCGCTGCCTGCGGGGCATCGCCTGCACCGAGACGATGTCGACGCTCAAGCGGATGTCAGTGGCCGCCGGCATAGAAAAGCTCAACGCCAGCGCCCGCTTCTACGAGGCTTTCAAAGAGTCGGTCCGCCGTCACGGTCGCATGCATGAAGTCGAGCTGATGACGATATACTTCAGCAAGACCAAGCGTATCAAGGTGATGGACTTCAGTCGCCTGGGCTTTACGCTGTGGCGGAAAGGCAAAGTATCTCTGGACGCTTCCCATATCGATATCAAGAGACTGGACCAGATTAAAGCTATCTACCGCAAGGTTGATGAGTTGGAGGCAAAGGCATGAATTACTCATATATGCCCGGGTGCTCGCTGCTTTCTACCGCTAAAGGATATGATACTTCAGGGAGGGCTGTCGTCAAGGCGCTCGGCTCCGAACTGGTGGAACTGGAGGACTGGAGCTGTTGTGGGGCCAATGCCATTGAGTCAGTTAGTTACCTGCTGTCCGTATCACTACCAGCCCGTAATCTTGCTCTGGCTGAGGCAGTCGGTTCGGAGCTGGTAACCAGCTGCAGTTCCTGTTTTCTGAATCTATTCAAGGTAAATCATCGCCTGAAGAGGGAGCCCGAATTAAAAAGCAAACTGGACGAAATCCTGGGGGCGGCGGGGCTGCACTATTCAGGAAATACCAGAGTGCGCCACCTGCTTGACATCATTGCCAACGATATCGGAGTTGAAGCCGTTGCCGAGAGGGTCGAGAGAAAGCTGTCCGGTCTGAAAGTCGTACCTTATTACGGGTGCCAGACGGTGCGGCCTTACGGTGAATATGACGGACCTTATTTACCCACATCAATGGATAGACTGATTGAAGCTGTCGGTGCCGAAACGTTTCCCTATCTCTGGAAGACACGCTGCTGCGGCGGCGTCCTGATGACCACGGAGACGGATATAGGCGTTAAACTCGTCTCAGAACTTCTGGCGGCAGCCCAGGGTGCCGACTGCATTGTCACGGTGTGCCCGATGTGCCAGATGAACCTGGACGCCTACCAGGGGAAAATATCGAGTAAACTGGGTATCAAGATAAATATGCCGGTGCTTTTCCTGACTCAACTCCTGGGACTTGCCTTCGGTCTCCCGTCCGAAGTCCTGCTTCTGGACCAGAATGTCGTCCCGATGAACGGAAAGCTCCGCCAGCTCCAGATTGCTTAAGTGAGGTAGCTATGATGACTCAATCGGAAACAAAAGTCGGCGTGTATGTCTGCCAGTGCGGCATCAATATCGGCGCTGTCGTGGACGTGGAAGCGGTCAAAAATCATGCTGCCACCCTGCCTGACGTAACCGTAGCGAGGCAGTACCAGTTCATGTGCTCCGAGCCCGGACAGGAAATGATTAAAAAGGATATCAGGGAACTGGGAATTAACCGGGTGGTAGTTGCCTCATGCTCGCCGCGTATGCACGAACCGACGTTCCAGGCAGTTCTTAAAGATGCCGGCCTCAATCCGTATTATTTCGAGATGGCCAACATCCGCGAGCACTGCTCCTGGGTCACGCGTGACCATGCCGAGGCTACGGAAAAAGCCAAGAGATTAGTCCGGGGGGCAGTAGCGCGCGTCGTCTGGCATGAGCCTCTTCAATCCCGCGAGGTGCCGGTAACGCCCACCGCTCTGGTGGTGGGGGGAGGCATTGCCGGCATCCAGGCAGCCCTCAATATCGCCGACGCCGGCTATCATGTCTATCTCGTGGAGAGTGATGCGTCTATCGGCGGCAGAATGGCGCAACTGGATAAAACGTTCCCCACTCTCGATTGTTCTGCCTGTATTCTCACTCCTAAAATGGTTCTGGTGGGACGCCATCCGCACATTACGCTACTCAGTTATAGCGAGGTGGTCAGCGTTTCCGGATTCGTCGGCAATTTTAAAGTTAAAGTCAAGAAGAAACCCCGATACGTCGAACTGGGAAAATGCACCGGCTGTGACGAATGCACTAAAGTCTGTCCGGTCGAGGTACCCAGCGAATTCGATATGGCGTTAAGGAAGCGGAAGGCTATCTACCGACCCTTCGCACAGGCAATACCGAGTGCGTTCGTCATCGATAAAAAGAAATCTCCCTGCAAGCTCACCTGCCCCGCCCACATATCCGTCCAGGGCTATATCGCCCTCATCGCCGAGGGGAAATTTAATGAAGCACTGGACCTCATCCGCGAACAGATTCCCTTCGCTTCGGTTTGCGGCAGGGTATGCACGCATCCCTGCGAGGACGAATGTAAAAGGCAGGAGGTAGAAGAACCGATCGCCATCGCTGCTTTAAAAAGATTTGCGGCGGATAACGCCGACCCGGACAGGCCAGTTAAAATGGGGGCTTTGACGAAGAAGCAGAAGGTAGCGGTCGTCGGTTCAGGGCCGGCCGGATTATCCTGTGCCTATGACCTCTTCAGGAACGGTTACAAAGTAACCGTTTTTGAGGCTATGCCCATGGCCGGCGGTATGCTGGCGGTGGGCATTCCCGAGTACCGACTACCCAAGGGCATTCTCACCAAAGAAATCGATGCCATTAAGAAACTCGGCGTGGAAATAAAACTCAATGCGAAGATAGAAGACGCCGGGTCCCTTTTTAAAGATGGTTATCAGGCGGTTTTCATGGCGGTGGGAGCCCATAAAGGCAGCGCTATGGCTATTCCCGGCAAAGAACTGAAAGGCGTTTACGATGCCATCGACTTCCTGAGAGAGACCAACCTGGGCAGACGGGTGGCTATCGGCAAGAAAGTAGCCGTTATCGGCGGCGGTAACTCGGCGGTCGACGCTGCCAGGGTAGCCGTGAGAGAAGGAGCGGAGTCCGTCCAGATATTCTACCGGCGCCAGAGAAAAGACATGCCCGCCATCTCCATCGAGATAGAAGCCGCCGAAGCCGAGGGAGTCAAACTCAACTTCCTGACGACCCCTACCCAGATACTGGAAAAGAACGGCAAGGTCAGCGGCATGGAATGTATCCGCATGGAATTGAAAGAGGTCGATGCCAGCGGCCGGGGGACTCCCTACCCGATTAAAGGTTCGGAATACACGACCGAAATAGATACGGTTATCTTTGCCATCGGTCAAACACCCGATCTCGGCTTAATTACTAATGTTAAAGGCGTCAAGACGACCCGACAGGGAATAGTAAGCGTCGACCCGGTGACTCTGGAGACCGGCGTAAAAGGCATTTTCGCTGGAGGGGATATGACGTGGGGCGCCGGCACGGTCATCGAAGCTATTGCCGCCGGCAAGCGGGCGGCGGTATCCATCGACCGGTTCTTTCAGGGAGTCGACCTCAAAGAAGGTCGCGAAGAGGATACCACCAAAGCCAGAGATATCCAGGTAACGATACCGGCGGGCACCAAAAAGACGCCGCGCTCCGCGATGCCGGAGCTAAAAGTCGAAGAAAGACGGAGCAACTATAAAGAAGTGACGCTGGGTTTCACCAGAGAGATGGCCATCGCCGAAGCCAAGCGTTGTCTCAGCTGTGCCGTCTGCTCGGAATGCCGCCTGTGCGAGACGGCCTGCCTGCCGAAGTGTATCAACCATGACATGAAAGAAGAAATACTGGAGCTGGATATCGGTTCCATTCTGCTTGCCACGGGGCATGACTTCTTCCATGCGCCGCTAGTGCCTCAGTATAACTACGGGCGCTTCCCGAACATCATTGAAAGCATGGAATTCGAACGGCTTTGCTCCGCCAGCGGACCCACGGGCGGTAAGGTCACCCTCGCCAACGGTAAAACGCCGGAATCAGTCGCCATCATCCACTGCGTGGGGAGTCGGGATTCCCATTCCAACAGCTACTGCTCCAGATTATGCTGTATGCATGCCATGAAGCAGGCACACCTCGTCAAGGAGAAGACCGGCGCTCAGGTCTACGAGTTATATATAGACATCCGGGCATCGGGAAAAGGGTACGAGGAGTTCTACGAGCGCGTCCAGCGTGAAGGGGTGCTGTTCATCCGGGGACGCGGTGCCGAGGTCCTCCTGCAGGGCGACCAACTGGTGGTTAAAGCCGAGGAGACCGGCCTGGGACGCCCTATCACCTTACCCGTCGACATGGTTATTTTAAGCACCGGCATGATAGCGAGGAAAAATAGCGCCGGCGTAGCCAACATTTTTCATATAACGCGCGACCAGCACGGCTTCTTCATGGAAGCTCACCCCAAGCTAAAGCCTTTCCATACCAACACCGACGGTATTTTCCTGGCCGGGACATGCCAGGCGCCGCGCGATATCCCCGATACCGTGGCCCATGCCGGTGCCGCCGCCGCCGAAGTGCTGTCATTGCTGGCGCGGGGCAAAGTAGCCATCGAACCGCTAACGGCACAAATAAATCCGGACCTTTGTTCGGCCTGCCGCGTATGTATCGCCCTCTGCCCTTACCAGGCAATCAGTCTGGACGGTACCGAAAGTAAGAAGACAGTGGAGGTCAACGAGGTGCTATGCAAAGGCTGCGGCGTCTGTGTGGCGGCCTGTCCAGCCGGTGCTATCACCACCAAACACTTTACAGACCAGCAAATCCTTGCCCAGATTGAGGGAGTATTAGTGAGATAGTTCAGGAGGGATGACATATGTCTAGTCAATTTGAGCCGAGGATTGTGGGTTTCCTGTGTAACTGGTGCTCTTACAGTGGCGCCGACCTTGCCGGGACTTCCCGTATAAAATATCCCCCTAATATCGATATCATTCGTGTCATGTGCAGCGGTCGGGTGGACCCCCAATTTGTTATCAAGGCTTTTCAAAAGGGCGCTGACGGCGTGCTTATCTGCGGCTGCCACCCCGGCGACTGCCACTACGCCGAGGGCAACTATAAGGCGGCCAGACGTATCCCCCTACTTAAGAAAATGCTCTCTCAGTTGGGCATCGAGGAAGGACGCCTGCGTCTGGAATGGGTATCCGCCTCGGAAGGAGAGCGATTTGCGACTGTCGTCAATGATATGACCGAGCAGGTAAAAAAACTTGGGCCGTACAACGGCAACGGCGGAGGTAAATATGGCTAAAGCAAAGCTGGCGTTATACTGGGCAGCGAGTTGCGGCGGGTGCGATGTCGCCGTGCTGGATACAAATGAAAAAATCCTCGATATAGCTGCCCTGGCGGACATCGTGTTGTGGCCGATAGCGGTGGACTTCAAGTACCATCACATCGAAGCCATGAAAGATAGCGAGATAGACCTGTGCCTTTTTAACGGGGCCATCAGGAATTCGGAACAGGAGTATATCGCCAAACTGCTGAGGCGTAAATCCAAGGTGATGATAGCTTTCGGGTCGTGCGCCTGTTTCGGGGGGATTCCGGGGCTGGCGAACCTCACCAACCGCAACGAGATATTCGAACGGGCTTATGTCGAAGTCCCCTCCATGGAAAACGGCAGTAAGACCCTGCCCCAGACCCTCACCAGGGCCAAAGAAGGCGAGCTCGAATTACCGGAGTTTTACGACACGGTGTCCACGCTGGCGCAAGTGGTGAAAGTGGAGTATTTTGTGCCCGGCTGCCCGCCCCCGGTCGATTTAATACTGACCGTCGTCAACGCCTTCGCCACCAATAAACTACCGCCGGTCGGGGCGGTCATCGCCTCCGAAAAGACGCTCTGCGACGAATGTAAGCGCAAAAAAGAAAACAAAAAGATTACTAAAATCGTGCGTCCCCATGAGATAATCCCCGACCCCGAAAAATGCCTCATGGAGCAGGGGATTATATGCTGCGGTCCGGCCACCCGGGGAGGCTGCGGGCAGCGATGCATCGAGGCTAACATGCCCTGCCGGGGCTGCTTCGGGCCGCCGCCGGGGGTCATCGACCAGGGGGCGAAAATGCTGAGCGCCGTCGCCTCCATCTACCAGGGTAATGATGAAGAAAGCGTTGCCCGAATGATAGATGAAATACTCGACCCCGTCGGCCTTTTCTATCGTTTCGGTCTGGCGGACTCAATGCTCAAGCGCAAACACATTCGTCAGACACAACAGGAGGGCAAGAAGTGAAAAAAATTACAATCGATCCGATAACCAGGCTGGAAGGCCACGGTAAAATAGAAATTTTTCTCAATGAAGAAGGCAGCGTTGATAATGCGTACCTTCAGATACCGGAACTGAGGGGTTTCGAGAAATTCTGCGAGGGACGGCTGGTAGAAGAGATGCCGCGGATAACACCGCGTATCTGCGGTGTTTGCCCAGGCGCCCATCATATGGCGTCTTCCAAGGCTGTGGATGCCGTCTATCACGTCGACCCGCCTCCTGCTGGGAAAAAACTGAGAGAACTGTTCTACTGCGCTCATATGTTGCACTCCCATATCGCCCACTTTTATGCGCTGGCGGCACCGGACTTTGTCCTGGGCCCGACCAGCGACCCGGCGGAGCGGAATATCTTAGGCGTCGTGGCTAAAGTGGGGCTGGAAATCGGCGGAGAGGTGATAAAACATCGGGCCTATGCGCAGAGCATCCAGGCAGTTATCGGCGGTAAAGCGACCCACCCCGTCTGCGGCCTGCCGGGAGGGATGAGCAAGTCCATCACCGAAGAAGAGCGAAAAGACTTTGAAGAAAAAGCAAAGTCGATGGTGGAGTTCGCCAAGTTCAGCCTGAAGCTGTTTAACGACGTCGTACTCGCCAATAAGACCTACTTGGAACTTATCACCGGCAATGTTTATGAGATGAAAAGCTACTATATGGGCATGGTTGACGCTAAAAATAGGGTCAATTTCTACGAAGGTGACATCCGTGTGGTGGATTCGGATGGTAAAGAGTTCGCCAGGTTTAAGCCGGCTGAATACACGGACCACATAGCCGAGCACACCGAGTCGTGGTCTTATTTAAAGTTTCCTTACCTGAAGAAGGTAGGCTGGAAAGGCTTCGTCGAGGGCAAGGACAGCGGGATTTACCGGGTAGCGCCGCTGGCACGACTTAACGCTGCGGATGGCATGGCGACGCCATTGGCCCAGGCAGAATACGAGAAAATGTACTCTACCTTCGGTGGTAAACCGGTCCACGCCACGCTGGCGTTCCACTGGGCGAGATTGATTGAGGTTATGTACGCGGCGGAGCTTCTTCTTGATCTCGCTCGTGACAAAGAAATCACGAGTCCGAACATACGAACAGTGCCCACCGTTACTCCGGATGAAGGAGTTGGCATAGTTGAAGCGCCGCGAGGCACTCTCATTCACCACTACAAGACTGATTCCAGAGGCGTTATCCAGAAGGTTAACCTGATTGTGGCTACCGGACAAAATAATCCGGCGATGAATATCTCGGTCACCAAAGCGGCGCGGGGATTCATCCACAATGGCAAGGTAGTCTCCGAAGGACTATTGAATATGGTGGAGATGGCTTTCCGCTGCTATGACCCCTGCATGGCATGCGCCACACATACCCTCCCCGGACAGATGCCGCTGGAGGTCACTATCTATAATAGCCGCGGGGATATAGTCAGGAAACTGCCTTAGATTAAATAGCCTCATCAATTATTTTTCGGAGAACTTGCCGAGCTCGGCCAGACAATCGACGATGCGCGGCAAAGCATACGAGGTGGCGTGAGGCGGGGCATTACAGCAGGTCTTGACTACCAGTTTCCCCTGACAGACTTCATCGGCGGTTGCTTTAATGATTTCCGCCAATCTGGCATAGCATTGTTCGGTCAGGGCCTGGGTGCCATAGCTATCACGGTGGGTATCCATACCGCATATCCAGTAAATCATATCCGGCCTGAATTTCCTGATTCTGTCCGGGACCTCCCTTTTTACGTTGTCAATTTCTTCTTCGTCCGAAGAGCCGTGAGCAAAACAGAGTTTAGTATTGCTCGCCGCCAGGCTTCCGTCAGGATATTCCCAGCCGTAATCATGGCAGAAACAGATGTGCAGGACATCGCTGTCGTCTTTAAAGATGTCCCTGACGCCGTCGGCGTGATGGGTATCGGTATCCACAATAGCGAATCTTTTCACTCCCAGTGTTTCCCGGGCATGGGGAATACCCAGTCCGGTAACGCTAAAATAGCAGCCGCCCCAGGCGCTATCACGGTGGGCGTGGTGACCGCCGACGCCGGCAATGACCAGAGCATTATCGATGTCTCCCCGGAGAACCTTCTCCGTAGCCTGTAAAAGTCCACCAATGGAATACAGCGAGACCCGCCACCATGGCGTGCGCTTGACCTCCTCAATCCACGCCTTGGTATGGATGCGGGCGATTTCCGCTTCGAGAGCCGGACGCGATTCGAACCAGGTAACGTTCGGCTGAGAGAAGAGACCCGCCTTTTTAATACCAAGAAAGCCATCCTCAACGCCCATAGCCAGGCTGCTGTAAGCCTCTTTGCCGCAGATATCATGATAAAAAACCCCGGTCTTTTTCATAATTATACCTCCCAGCCTAAGATAACCGACAGATAATATTATAATACGTGAAAGGGAAAAGGGGTATCATGGCAATTCGTTGACATCTCAAATATACGGTGTTATCGTTAAATAAAGGGGTCTCAGGGAAGAAAAATGACTGAAGAAAAGCCCGCGCGGCGCAGCGTGAGTCGGAAGTTCTACCAGCAGCTTCAGACCGAACTGCAAAACTGGAAACAGAACGGGACGATTACCAGCGAACAAAACGACGCCATCCTCGCCCAGTATGTCGTGGTATCGCCGCTATACGGCAGGTTAATCGTTATCCTGGTAACGCTGGGCGCCATACTGGCGGGGGTCGGCGTGATCATCTTCGTATCGGCGAACTGGCAGGAAATCCCCAGGATAGCGAAGCTAGTAATGCTCCTGGTGCTGGTGGCGGGGGCATATTACGCGGGGTACTGGCTCAAATACCAGAGAAACTATCCGCGGGCGGGGGGAGCGATAATATTCGTCGGGGCGATGATCTTCGGGGCGGCGTTATTCCTGATAGGACAACAATACCACATGCCGATAGACGACCCCAAGCTGCTGGGCTGGTGGTTCATCGGCGTGATTCCGATGGCTTACCTGACCCGTTCCAGGGCAATACTGACCCTGGCTATCCTGGCGGCGCTGGGAGGACTGGGTTATAAGACCGGACACTGGTTCAGAGGGGTAAACGATGCACAATTCGCCTTTTTTGCTTTTTACCTGGCGCTCGGAACGGTACTGTACAGTATCGGCACGGTACATTCGCGCTTCCAGCGCCTGAAATACTATGCGCCGCGCTACCAGATATTAGGCCTGATAATGCTTCTTCTTGTCATGTATATTATATCTTTCAAGGACATTTATAGTAATAACGCCCTGATACGCTGGGATTTTACCCAGTTGCCGCTCGAATTCGCCATCTCCTTCCATATAGCTGCCGGTATTGCCATCGCCGGCGCTATATGGAGCTT
>CAZEUJ010000027.1:0-18336 GCA_964514525.1 uncultured Dehalococcoidaceae bacterium | reverse complement strand
ACCGCGGAGAGGTGCTGGAGTGGACTATCAGGCACGCCTGGAGAGCGTGTGTAGCCGTAAGGTTACCGTGGGTTCGAATCCCACCCTCTCCGCCATTATTCCACGCCCCGCTCCATTAACCTCCCCCACTCCTTCTCGACCCGGGATTTAAGCTCATCCAGAGTGCAATCGGTATCGATGACCACGTCCGCCCGCTTGACGCGTTCTTCGCCGGGCAACTGGGAACGCAGTCTGGCCCTGGATTCTTCTTCGGAATAGCCGGACCTTTCGCTGAGTCTCTTTAATACCACAGCCTCCTGGGCAACGGTGGCCCATATTTCGTCGGCCTGTGACGCCTTGCCGGCTTCCAGCATCGCCGCCGCTTCCAGCACCACCACCTTTACCCCAAGCCGGCGGGAGTCCTCGATTCTTTCATCTATTATTTTGTCGATCTCCGGGTGCACTATCCGATTTAAACGCGCCAGGGCTTTAGGGTTTTTAAAAACCAGATCGGCCAGTCTGGCGCGGTCGATTTCGCCGCTGGCGTCAAGAATATCTTTCCCAAACTCGCTGACTACCTTCCGGAAAGCCCGACTGCCCGACTTCAGGACTTCATGTCCTACTTTATCCAGATCAATAACCGCCGCCCCCAGGTCCTTAAGGTACGCGGCGACGGTGCTTTTGCCGCTGCCGATTCCTCCCGTTAACCCGATAATTTTCATTTTTTAGTTCGCCTGCTATTAACAATTCCCCATCAATATGATTTATTATATTATAGTAGATAGTAACCTTTAGCAACATTATTCATAAACATTCCCATGGCGAAAATGAATCCCCTTAAGGAATTATTTTAAGATGCTGGTATTCGGACATGCCGGGCTCACCCTGGGCGTAGCGGCACTCGTGGCGGGCATTGCAGATATAAGGCGGGCCAGCCTTAACGAGAAAAAATCCTGGTTTGCTTCACTCTCACGTCACGTAGATATCAGGATACTTATGGTCGGCTCTCTCCTCCCGGATATCATTGATAAACCCGTCGGGCAGTTCTTTTTCCGTGAGACATTTTCTAACGGCCGTATCTTTTCGCACACGCTCCTCTTCCTGTTGGTATTAACCGGAATCGGCTTTTATCTTTACAGGCGTCATCGTCAGGTCTGGATGCTCACCCTGGCCGCCGGCACTTTTTTACACCTTATCCTGGATGGAATGTGGACGACACCTGCGACGCTGTTCTGGCCGCTGATGGGCTTTACGTTTGAAAAAGAGGATATCACCGACTGGCTTGCGAACATCTTCCGGGAAGCGTTCTCTCACCCCCAATACGCTATCCCGGAATTGCTCGGACTGGTAATATTGGCATGGTTCGGGCTGGCATTAGTGTTTCGAAAAAAGGTAAGCGCCTTCCTGAAATCCGGGAACGTTTGATTACTATTATCAGGAACCCGATAGCTTCTTCTTTATTTCAGATAGCTGCTGGAGGTGCGATTTCTCCTCGGCGATTATCCTGTTTATGACCGGGACGGTGCGCTGGGGCATATTGTCTTTCATTTCATAGTAGAAAAGCAGGGAGTCCTTCTCGGCACTGATACCCAGCTCTATCGCTTTGATATCGCTATCCGCCTGCATGGCTATCTCGCTGGTAATCAGGTCGTCGGTAAAGACCGCTTCGTCCATGAGCGCCTGAACATAATCGGAATATTCCTGGCCTGAGGTCTCCCGCGCCGGGTGCTTATCGGTCTCGGCCAGCATGTCCTGGAATGTTTTGAGGTGTTCCCGTTCCATTTCCACCAGCCCCTCGAAAGCCGTCCGGGCCATCTCGTTATCGGTTGATTTAGCCATGACGTCGTAGAATGTGATGCCCCGCCTCTCAATACCGATGGCGATATCGATCAACTCGCTGCCAGAGAAGACAACCGACATTATACCGTCACCTCCACGCTGGTCCCGCTCAGACCTCAACTGATATTTTGCTGCCGTCGATTTTGACATGATATGTCCGGATAGGCCGGGGAGACTTCACGACTTTGCCCACCGCTGCCGCCAGCCCCGTCCCCCGCATCCAGCGGATGTTATGCCCGTCGGTAATGTCAAACTGTGAGCCGTGACGCGGGCAGGTAATAACGATCCCTTCGAGTGTGCCCGCCGAGAGGTCGCCACCCATATGAGCGCAGCGGTTCTGCGTGGCGTAGTATTTGTCCCCTACCCTTGCCAGCATGATCTCCTGCCCCTGCACGACGACCTTTTTCTTGCCCCCGTTTTGCAAATCGCCGGTGTTGCCGACCTCGATAAAGTTTCCCATGTCACACACCCCCTGGAAGAACCATCGGTTGACTTTTTATTATTCGCCTTCTTCTTCCTTGAGCAGGTCGTTAAATACGTCGACGTGATATCTTTCGTTGTCCCTTATCCGGATGAGCAGTTTCTTCAAACCGGCGTCATCGACTTCTCTGGCGGCTTTATCGTAGGCTGCGGCCACTTCTTTCTCGATCTTGATATCTGCCTTGAGCATGTCCGCTGGCTTGGTGGATCGGTCGGGCTCGGTATGTTCGAGGGTCGGGTTACCGCCGCCGCTGACCATCTCTTCGGAGAGCCAGCCCATGTGCTGCATCTCGTTGATGGCCTGGTCTTCCAGTTGCTTTTTGGCTTCCTCTTTCTTGGACATATAAGAATGGAACAGGTACTGTAAAATAACCGTGTATTCGTGCCTAATGCCCCAGTCCAGCGTTTTAGCGACGCTATCCTTGCGGTCGCCCCTTATATCTTTCATTTTTTCTCGTTTCGCTTTCTCCACAAAGTGCTCGAACTTGCCGTGATGCGCTTCTTCATCCGCCAGGATACGCTTTAACAGACGCTTGATGACAGGGTCGTCAATCATCTTGATATGCTCTTTATACTGGGTTATCGCGCCTTCTTCCAGCTTGACGTCATTCTCCATCCATCCGGGAACGGTTTTCCCGGTCAATATCTGGGTGCCTCTTTTCAGGCTGGGCTGACCGCCCAACGCCACGATGGTTTCCGCCAGCCAGTCCAGGTGCCTCATTTCATCCCGGGCGAAGCTTTCAATCTCGCAGGACATTTCACCTTCACCCATGGCATAGGCGTGTTTCAGGTATTGAATGATAGCCCCATGTTCGTCCTGTAGGTCGAGGTTCAGCAGTTCGATGATTTTTGTCTTTTTCATTATCTACCTCCTTTACTCTACCTTTTTAAACTCGCTCTTGGTCGCCCCGCAGACGGGACATACCCAGTCGTCGGGCAATTTTTCAAAGGGCGTCCCCGGGGCGATGTTACCATCGGGGTCACCCAGCGCCGGGTCGTAAATGTAACCGCAGACGGTGCATTCGTATTTCGCCATTTTACTTTGCGCCTCCTTTGTCTTTTGCGATATAGCTGGGGGCGGTTTTGGGGGTGGTGCCCCGCTTTACCTGGTGATAGTATTCGTAAGTCATGCAGGGGTCTTCGGTAAGAATCTCCGCGGCGACGATTCTACCGATAAAAACGGTATGCGTGCCGACATCTACATCTTGGATTACCTCTGCTTCAAGATAAGCGGTAGCGTGATCGAGGAATATCGGCGAGCCTGTTTGACCTATCTTATAATTCACACCTTTAAGTTTATCCACGTCCCGGCCTGATTTAAAACCGAAGCCGCCGACGTAAGAGAGGGGCGTCGCGGTGCATAGCACCGATGCGGAAAAGGCTTTGCTGTCTTTAATATACTCATGAGTCAGATTGCTTTTGTTGATACTCACGGCCACGGTCGGCGGCTCCGAGGTTATCTGGAAAACGGTATTGGCGACCTGCCCGTTGCGCTTTTCGCCTTTATGCGAGCCGACGATATACATGCCGTAACCCAGTTTATACAGCGCATTCAGGTTCATCAGCTTCTCCCGCTACATGACTTCTTTTTCGCTGGCCTCTACCGCCCGCTTGAGCTCCGCGCTCAGCATCGGGGGCAGCCCTTCGATGTCCACCCGGAGAAAGCCCCTTACAATGGTGGCCGTCGCCTCGTTTCGGGTCAGTCCCCTGGCCATCAGGTAGGTCACTTCCTCTTCGGCAATTTTCCCCACCGCCGCCTCATGGGAAAGGTCGATCCCCGCCAGGTTGCCCTTGAGTTCGGGGATGGCATAAATCGTTCCGGATTCTGCCAGGATCAGGCCGCGGCATTCGAGGTGTCCCTTGACATCCACAGCATTGCCTTCGATATAGCCGCGGGCGGTAATATTGCCGCCGGTGGTAATCGCCCGCGAGACGATTTCCGTCCGGGTGTTTTTGGCATCGAGAAAGACGCGGGAGCCCACGTCGATATTCGTCCCCTTGCCGGCCACCAGGATGCTGTTATAACGCACCGTAGCGTTTTCGCCAACACATCTGGCGGTGGGGTACATCTGTAGAGAATTGACCGGTTTCATCAGAAGGTAATTGCTCAGGAAAAGACCGCCTTCTTCGATAATGGTGGTGGTGCGGGGACGCACCGCTATTTCCGGGTTCCACGAATGTATCATGGTGAAGGTAACCTTGGCGCCCCGCTTCACATAGAACTCGGAAACCCCGATATGGAGTCCGGGCTCTTTCTGCGAAGCGGTGGCGCAGCCGGTAATGATATGCAGTTCCGAGCCTTCCTCGGCGATGATGATATTATGCACGTTCTGCACGAGCTTCGACTGCGCCAGGTAGAGGCAGGCCTGGACCGGAAAAACGGTTTTCTGGCCGGGCAAAGCCCTGATGAAGTAGCCGTCGCCCTCATTTATTCCGACATTAGCCGTATATTTATCGGCGTCCACGGCTACGGCTTTCCAGATGTAGTCCGCCAGCCAGTCGTATTTCTCCAGGGCTTTACTGACCGCCATGACCTCCACCCCTTCCTGCCGGATGGAGCTGTGGATGGGTGTATTGTCCATCTGGAGGTACGTGCCCGACCTTTGAGAGACGTCATCAAGGATGACGCCGGCGCCCAGCATCTTTTCCTTTGTCTGGGGAGGAAGTGAGGAAGGGTCTGTCTGATAAGGGTATTCCTTACCGTCGCTGGTATATTTATTTAAGTCTATATCCTCGCCGAAGGCAGCTTTCTTGGTCGCCGCGGCTTTAGCTTTATCTTTATATGCCTTGGACGTTTTGATTTTACTCATGCGTCGGTATTCTCCCCAGATAGCATTTGATGCACTCGTTATAGCCCTTCTCCCGGATGGTCGCCAGCATTTCATGAGGGTCGCCCACACAGCCGATCGTGCCATCGCACATGACGTAGCCGGTACGGGCGTTGACGTAGTCCAGGATGTGACCGGTGTGCGTGATGATAAGCCCCATGCAATGACGCTCCTGTATCGGGCAGTTCTTTTCCAGTAAATCGTTCATCAACTTGCCTATGAGGGCGATGTTCACCAGGTCCACGCCGGATTCCGGTTCATCCAGCAGCGTTAGCTCCGGCTTTTGCGCCAGCAGCTGCATCAGTTCCGAGCGTTTGATTTCCCCACCGGAAAACCCGTAGTTGATGTCCCGTTCGAGGAAATCGTTCAGATCAGCCATTTGCGCCAGTTTTTGGATTTCATCACCGTCACCCCTCTTTTTAAGGCAGGCTGCTACGATATCCCGAGTCTTGACGCCCCGCACTACGGGCGGCCGCTGGAAGGACATGCCGATGCCCATCCTGGCCCTTTCGTCCACCGTCAGGCCGGTGATGTCCTTGCCCTTGAAACTGATGCTTCCCCTGGTCACTTTGTACTTGGGGAAACCCATGATCGCCATGAGCAGTGTGCTTTTGCCGGCACCGTTGGGGCCGAAGAGGACATGCGTCTCGCCGTTCTGTATGGTCATGTTGACGTCGTGGATGATTTCCTTGTCCTCAACCGCCACCGAAAGGTCTTGAATTTTTAGCATACCTTTTACCTCGGAAGTAAATTATTTAGCCGCCGTCGAAAGAATGGTGCTCTTTCTGGACGAACCAGGCCGCCGGGCTCTTGAGGAATTCAAAGTAGTCCAGCAGGACGCGGTGGTGCTCTTCTTCCTGCATCGCCAGCTCTTCGTAAAACTGTTTCTCGGCAGTATAGTTAGCCCTACCGCTCCGGCCTTTATAGAAATCGTAGGTCTTGTTCTCCATCGCCATGGCGGTCTGTATCGCCTCGAGCTCTGTGTCAATAGTTTTTACATCTTTATTCATGGCTTCCAGCGCCCTGGCAAATACGGTTCTCAGGCCCCGGCCGCCATCACCCCTGAAGGCTTTCTCGGGCCAGTTTTGTTTAGCGCTGATGTTTTTATAAATCTTCTCGAATACCTGACGGTGACCATCTTCCTCGGCGGCCAGTTTCTCCAGCAGTTCGCGGCCAAGTTCGTTCCGGCTGGCCTTACTGGCCTTAAGATAAAACTCTTTACCGTCAATCTCCATTTGGATGGAAGTCTGGAGCGCCCCGAGCGTGGTATCCTGCTCCCCGGTCATAGTTACCTCCTCTAGCTTAAAAGATAACGGGCCATACGCTTACCAGGTTGGCACTGCGTATGCATGATAAACTGAAACTATAGCTGTGTCAATTTTTTTAATAGCTTTAGTTAAAATTATAATGACGATGTTTCCGGATGTATATGACAAAAGTTACACCACGCGTCTATAAAGTATCGGCGCTGCAAATCGATTGCTCCTGTAGACGAAGTCTATAAGTCCTTCCTAATCTGTTCGAACTCTTCCCTGGTTATCTCGCCGCGGGCGTAGCGCTCTCTGGCGATCTCCAGCGGCGTCGGTTTACCGATAGCACCGCGCCTGGACAGTCTGCTTATCCACCATACAATGAGGGCGATCAGACCTCCCCAGAATAAAATCATAAATATTCCCCCGAAAACCATCCACCACCCCATACCCTGGTGTACGTACCACATAAAAAACCTCCGCGTTTTAATCTTTCCTTTCACATTAAATATTAATATAGGCCGTCCCAAAAGCATGTGATAAATATCATATACAGAGAATTTGGTCGTTTTTTAGAATTTAATTAAGGGTTAATTTATTTATTGTACGGAGGCACGTAAATGAGCTTTAATCGTGGTTTAGCTATCCTGGTAATGTTCCTCGGTCTGGTGGCCTTAGTGCTGGGCGGCGTTTTTATCGGCCAGGGCATTGCCAAGAACAATCTCATCGTGGAAAGAATGAGGGTGGAGAAAGTCACCCTGGCGGTGGACCCCAATAATCCCGGTGTGGTAACTCAAATTAATAATGCCGCCGATGCACAGAAGGCGGCAGATACCATCGCTTCGCACCGCCGGGCTATGGCGCCTACCTACCAGGATTTGCTGGCGGGCGGCCGCTTCGACCCGACCAATCCAGTGCATCTCAGTTACGCCCAGGCAATGAACCTGGAGAACTACCTTTACATGGCGGTTACCGCCTTCGGGCTTATTCAGGTGACGATGGCCGTCGGCGTCTTCATGGCGATTACGGGAGTGGCCCTCGGCGGTGGCGGTCTGGCGCTTTACCGTATGAATCGCACTCATGCGTAAAACAACGAATAAGCAAGGGATATAGTACCAAGGATATTGCCCGTGATATACTGAGGAGGCAAGCTTTATGGATGAAACGCTGCAACTAATCGACCAGCTTATCGCGGAGCACAAGACGGTCGGTGAAAAAAACCGGTCTCTGGAAAAGGCGGCCAACGATGTCAGGCTGCTCTCGGGTCTCAAGCAGGCCGGGGATACGTTTGTTCGGGGCGGTATTTCCCAGAATGAAGACCTCAAGAATCTCGCGCAGATCATTAATATCATCGCCGCCTGGCTGGATAAACATTTTAACCGTGAAGAGACCGCTCTCCGGCCGGCCGTGATAAAATACGGCAATAATAGATTCGTTAATTCCCTCGACTCCCTGCTTTTTGAGCATTCCGAACTACGCGACCGCCTGCTCCATGCCCGTATGCGCATTGATGAGCTGCTGGGCGGCAGTCTGGACCAGGTACGCCGTGATGCCGCCGTCCGCGATCTGAGAGTCCATCTTAACCATTCGAGAAAGCTGCTCGAAACACATGCCGCCAGGGAAAACCACTTTTTAACTGAACTGAGCCGGCATCTAAAGAAAGCCGCCAGGCGAAAGGAGTAGCCGTAGTGACCAGAAAAATCAGCCTTTCCGTTAATGATACGCCCATTAATCTAGATTATTTCGTCGCCGGATATCTCGACCACGTCACCGGCGGCATCATTGCCAGTCTTAAGGGCGCTAGCGAGATTAAAAATCTAGAGCTTAATATCGACGGTGACGGTATTGTTACCGTAAACCTCAACGGCGCTGATATTCCCCTTAATTTCTTCGCTACGGAAATCGTTAAAAGCACGGTTACCGGTATAGTGGCGCCGTTAAAAGGGGTGGAAGGCCCTATCACTAAACTTGAATTAAAAATAGATAGATAATACTAAAAAAAACGCCTATAAGGATGTCTCGCAGAGCTTTATCTCTCCCCACACCCCCACATTACCGCCGATAATGATAACAACGCCTTTTAGTCCGCCGATTCCCTGAGCGAACTCAAGGGCTTTATCAATATCGTCCGGCTGTTTGACCTGGTTCCCGATAGCCGTCGCCGCGGCGTCGGCCAGGGCGGCGGAAGCCGCCACTGCTACTACCGCGTCGGTTCGCCCAAAACTTAAAGAGTGCCCTACCGTCCCCGAAGAGGTACAGATACCCAGGGGCGTATCCCGGGGATTTATTTCCAATCCTACTTTCCCCGATAAAGGAGAACCCCCGGCGTATATGCCCACCACTCTCTTCTTTAAAGTCTTAAGGTAGATATCTCCGCCGTTTTCCACGATTATCTCCGGTGCGAAGGTCAGCAATTCTTTCCCGACGTTTTCAGCGATTGCCCCGGCTACCGCCGCCATCGGTCCCACCCCGGCTTTTTTGCCCGCCTCCGCCATTTCTCTAACTATCGCCGGGGCGTTCTCTGATATACTTAATGGCTCAAGTGAGGTTTGAAAGGTTGGGTTGCGTTCGATGTATCCTTCAAGTTGTTTGCGGTATTTAAGCACCAGACGGAGGGCTTTCCTCTGTAAATTCGATGTGGCGCGTATATATAAATCGGTCTCTTTCTCCGTTACGCTAAACGCGATGAGGTCTTTACCCTCAATCCAGTGCCGGTAGGTGCGCGGCTGATAGGTATCTTTTTTCATCTCTACTCTGTCATTCTGAGCGTAGCGAAGAATCTCGGGGTGGGGTTTATCTAAATCGCTTTTTCTCTTATCAACCTATCCCCCTGCCCCCTTCCCTTGCCAAGGGAAGGGGGAGAGAGTAAAAAAGGGGGCTGCGCCCCCTCTTAAAATTGCTTTCCCTGATAAAAATCCTAGAAATGCACTTCCATCGCCCGCGGCGGGCAGGCGGGGATGCAAAGCCCGCAGGCGATGCATTTTTCGTTATCGAATATCACCATGCGTGTCTTCGGGTCGAGCCGGAAAGCCCCGGGCGGGCAGACCGTGATGCAGGCGCCGCAGTGCGTGCACCGCTCGTCGTTGCGCGTTACGTCCTGGCTGAGCGACTGTATCTTCACGCCCGCTTTAATCAGGAACTCGATGCCCTTATCGTATTCCGTCTGGTTGCCCTTGAGCTCCAGCACCATCAGACCTTCCTGCTCCGGCGTTATGGAAGCTTTGAGAATATTGAACTCCAGGTCGTAGTCCTTGACCAGCCGGTATATTATCGGTCGCTCCACCAATCTCTTGGGGAAACGCAGCACGATTCTTTTCGATACAATCATCACTCGCACCTCTTAATATTCGATTGGCCGTTCCTTTAACGACTTGAAAGTGACGCCGGACCCGGTACCGGGCAGCGGTTCCACCGCTTCGGTGAGTAAAAATTTGCCCGACTGTATCCAATCTTTGAGAATCGTGGCGATTTCCACTGCCTTCGGGTAGCTCGACCGGGAAGCCGTGGGCACGTCCTTGCCCTTTATCTTTATTTTACCGCTTTTAAGCTCGGCATAAGTAACCTCGGCCAAAATGTCCGACTTGAGGTTCGGGAACGCGTCGGCATAATCGACGACCGGCGCCAGGATATCCGCGTCGGTTACCGTCGTGTATTGCAGGATTTCCTCGTTCAATATCGGAATCGGCACCCCGATACCCACCGTCAGGCTGCACCCGTAGCCGAGCACGCTCGTCCCCACCAGCCAGCGCGGACTCATCTGTTTAAGATCGCCGATGACCGCCAGCGTGCCGGCACCTTCTTTAGGAATGCCTTTCTCCGTCCTCGGCACGTCCGGATTGAACTGTGTGCCCTGCCAGGCCACAAAACCAACGCCGCCCCCCAGGAATATCCTGGTGCCGATGCCGATGGTTTTATAATAAGGGTCGTTGAACAGCGGCGAAAGCTGTCCCGCTGAGCAGTAGTTGGCGTTGCCCAGTTTGGGTTTCAGGACGCCCATGTAGGTGTATATCGTTTTATCCGAAAGGTTCACGGCGACGTTATAGTTCTGGTAGGCGTTCCTCACGTTGAACAGCACCGCCTGGTTGAGGTCTTTGATGTTAATCCAGGTCTCCAACCGCTTGCGCGGATAACAGTCCGTACCGTAGGCCGAGGCGACCAGCCGGACGTCTTTTCCTGCCGCCAGCTCCTCGATGACATGGCCGCCGCCGTAGTTGAACTCGCCGGGATGGACCCTGTTCCTGGGGTCGTCGTCGGGCAGGGCGTTAGCCCCCAGAAAAAGGTCGACCGCTGCCAGTCCGGTGTAGGCCGGCACGTCGTTGAGATAAGCCTTGCCGCCACCGAACTTGAGTCTGGGCCTGGTATGGCCGACGTTGAAATAGGCGCCGGAGGAACACATGATGCCGAACGTGCCCGTGGTGACCACGTCCACTTCCTGGGCGGCCTGCTTGATGCCTTTTTCACGCGCCACATCGATTATCTCTTCGGCAGTGAAGACTACGGCCTTGCCGGCTTTGATTTTTTCGTTGATTTCCGCAATTGTCCTTGCCACGTTATTAAACCCCTTCTTCCCCCTGATATATCTGGGAATTACATAAAATTATAGCAGAGCCCAAGCTGAGATACAATAGAATAACCCCAAACCTTAAGCTATCAAAGTTAATTTTCGACTGTTAACTAAGTTGAAGCTCCAACCTGTATAAGCTATAATCAAAGGTGAACCCCCTATTAACAGGAGACTCATTTGTTCAGGACACATACCTGCGGTTCTTTGCGGAAAGAGCATATCGGTACGACCGTGTCCCTGTCCGGCTGGGTCAACCGCCGCCGCGACCACGGCGGGCTTATCTTTATCGACCTGCGCGACCGGGAAGGCATTGTCCAGGCGGTCTTTAATCCGGAAATCTCCGCATCGTGCCTGAAGACCGCCGAAGAAATGCGCAGCGAGTACGTCGTCAGGCTTACCGGCGAAGTAGCTTCGCGTCCGGCCGGCACCGAGAACCCTAAACTACCTACCGGTGATATCGAGGTAATCGTCAGGGAGGCGGAGATACTCAACACCTCCAATACCCCTCCCTTCTATATTAACGAAGAGGTCGAGGTCGACGAAAACGTCCGCCTCAAGTACCGCTACCTGGACCTGCGCCGACCCCGCATGAAAAACAATTTAATATTACGGCACCGCGTTACGCGCTTCATGCATGATTTTCTCGATGCCCGCGGCTTTATCGAGGTGGAAACGCCTATCTTCGTTAAGAGCACCCCGGAAGGTGCCCGCGACTACCTTGTGCCCAGCCGCCTTCACCCTGGCTATTTCTATGCCCTGCCGCAGTCCCCCCAACAGCTCAAGCAGCTCCTCATGGTAGGCGGCCTGGAAAAGTATTACCAGCTCGCCCGCTGCTTCCGCGACGAAGACCTGCGTGCCGACCGCCAGCCGGAGCATACCCAGCTAGATGTCGAAATGAGTTTCGTATCGCAGGAGGATGTTCTCCAGTTGATGGAAGAGCTTTATACCTCCCTCGTTCGAACCGTAAAACCCGGGCTGAAATTAATAAAACCTTTCCCGCGGTTGACCTATGCCGATACCATGCTACGCTATGCCTCGGACAGGCCGGACTTGCGTTACGGCCTGGAAATCGCTGATATTACCGATATCGCCGCGCGGACGGCTTTCAGCGTCTTTAAGACGGTTATCGCCAGCGGTGGCAAAGTCAGGGTTTTTGCCGCCCCCGGCTGTGGCGAATACTCCCGCCACCAGCTTGACGAACTGAATCAACTGGCTGTTACCGCCGGAGCCAAAGGTCTTTTAACGATATCTTTAGGTGCGCCGGGCGGCACTTTAGATTCTCTGACCCAAGAAATGGTGAAGTCCGCTGCCGCCAAATATTTGACTTTGGAACAGGTAAAAGAGATAGCAGAGTCCTGTGAAGCAAAAAAGGGCGACCTTCTGCTTATCGTTGCCGGTGAGCCGGAGAAGATATATCCGGTGCTGGATACGCTACGCCGGGAAATGGCGCGTCGTCTTAATCTGGCCGACCCTAATACTTTATATTTCGCTTTCATTATTGATTTTCCCCTTATCATCCGTAATCAGGAAACCGGGCGCTGGGAAGCGGCTAACAACCCCTTTACCCATCCCAGGGACGAGGATATTCCCCTGCTGGATACCGCCCCAGACAAAGTGCTGGGGAAAAACTACGACCTCGTCGGCAACGGCCTGGAACTGGCCAGCGGCAGTATCAGGATCCACCGTTCCGGACTACAGAGAAAGATATTGAGAATATTGGGCTATGAGGATGAAAAGATAAATAGCCTCTTCGGGCACATGCTGGAAGCCTTTGATTTCGGCGCTCCGCCGCACGGTGGCTTCGGCGCCGGCATCGACCGCACCATGATGGTCTTGACCGGCGAGGAAAATATCCGGGAAGTCATGGCTTTCCCCAAGAACCAGAGCGCCATGGACCTGACCTTCAATGCGCCTTCGCCCGTTACCGAAGAGCAGCTTGACGAATTGCATATTAGTCTGAAGGAAGAAGAGTAGCCCGGTTGGAGGAAATTTGAAAGTTACTAAAGATAAAGAGGAAAATCGCCAGGCTTTCCTGACTGTCGAGATGGAACCGTCCGAGATGGAAGACGGTATGCGGCATGCTTACGAGCGTGTCGTTAAAAAAGCCAACATCCCCGGCTTTCGTAAAGGCAAAGCCCCGCGTGCCATCGTGGAACGTACTCTCGGGAAGTCCCGGCTCCTGGAAGAAGCCCTCGACCGCCTGCTGCCCCAGGCCTACGAGCAGGCCATCAAGGAGCAGACCATCGAGCCTTACGCCCAACCGGAGCTGGAGATAAAACAGGCCGACCCGCTGATATTTAATGCCGTCGTGCCCTTAAAACCTACCGTAGAGCTCGGCGACTACCGTAGCATAAGAATGCAGCCAGAGTCGGTTGATATTAAAGAGGAAAATATCGCGGCGGTCATGGAAGAGCTGCGCCACCAGCATGCCACCTGGGAACCCGTTGACCGGCCCCTTAATTATAACGACATGGCCGTTATCGATATCAATGGCGAGGTCGAAGACAAACCCTATGTCAAAAAAGCCGCCGCCCAGATGCAGATAATTAAAGACCTGATTTCCCCGGCGCCGGGGTTCGCCGACCAGGTTCTCGGCATGAAAAAAGACGAGGAAAAGGAGTTTAACATTACCTTCCCCGCCGATTATCCCAATAAAAATGTCGCCGGTAAGGAAGGCCATTTTAAGGTCAAGCTGCACGAAATCAAGGAGGAGAAACTCCCTGAGCTTAATGACGGCTTTGCCTCCCAGGTTTCACCCGACCTCAAGACGTTAGACGCTCTAAAGGAAGAGATCGCTAAAAGCCTACGACTACGCGCCGAGGAACGCGCCCGGATGGACCTTGAGGAAAAACTCATCAATGCCGTCGTCGAGCAGGCTAAAGTAGAGTACCCGCCCGTGCTGGTGACTCTGGAAATCAATCGTATCCTTAACGAGCAGACCCGTCAGTTGCAGTTGACCGGTCAGGGCATGGACCAGTACCTGAAAAGCATCAATAAAACGGCCGAGCAGCTTCAGGAAGAACTGCGGCCGGTAGCGACGAAAAACATCACCGCTTCCCTGGTCCTGAGCAAGATTGCCGACGAAGAAAAAATCGAGGTGACCGAGGCGGACATCAAGAACGGGATTAACAATATGACCCGGAGCGTCGCCGACGATAAAAAAGAGGAGTTCCGCAAGTTGCTGGACACACCGCGCACCCGCGAATCTCTGGAACAGTCGCTGAAAACGCGCCAGACCATCGAGCGCCTGGCCGAAATAGCGAAAAACATCGGAGAAACCAAACAAGAAACAAAGGAGGAGAAAAAATGAATAGCCTACCCTTGAACAATCTACCGCTACACAATCTACCCGCAAACGTTATCCCCGGCGTGGTTGAGACCGGACCGAGGGGTGAAAGAATGTGGGATTTGTATTCCATGCTTCTGAAAGAGCGCATCATCATGCTTTTTACCCCCATTTCCGACCCCATCGCCAATACCCTTATCGCCCAGCTTCTCTATCTGGAGAGGGAAGACCCTGATAGAGATATCAACATGTACATTCAGAGCCCCGGCGGCGTGATCAGCGCCGGCCTGGCCATCTATGATACCATGCAGCTTATCCGCCCGCAGGTCTCCACCATTTGCGTCGGCATGGCCGCCAGCATGGCAACGGTGCTGCTCTGCGCCGGCGCCAAAGGCAAGCGCTACGCCCTGCCCCACGCCACCATCCACATGCACCAGGCGATAGGCGGCGCACAGGGACAGGCGGCCGATATCGTTATTGCCGCCCGCGAAATCATGAGGCAACAGGACATCATCAAGGAAATACTCGTGAGGCACACCGGCCAGGCCCTGGAAAAAATAACCCACGATACCGACCGGGATTTCTATCTGAACCCAGAGCAAGCTGTAGAATACGGCATCATCGATGAGGTCTTAAGTAAACCGTCCGAAGAAAAGACGGAAAAGGCCAAGAAGGACAAGAAATAAGCCATCGAACTAAACCCCAACGGGGCGTCTAAGAGGGGCGTAGCCCCTCTTCCTTTTTCCTCCCTCTCTCCACATACAGAGAGGGGGATACAGGGGTGAGGTTACCGGATTCCAGCCTTCGCTGGAATGACATCACGTTTAGAGTAGCTCGTCTTTCACCTTCTCGTCTATCTCTCCGGTAAGGTCGTAGCCCTTGATGATATGACCGGCAGCGTCAACCACCTGCCGGTCTTTCGTTATTTTTATCTTGCCCTGGCTGAATACTTTCAGGGTGGCTACCGTCAGCGGTAGTTCGCGCACCGCCCCATGCTGCCGGATGGTCTTAAATAGGTTATTCTCCACACCCTGAGTTTTCTTTATCTCCTCCACCCTTTTACCCTTTATTTCCTCCCAGTACCTGTCGAACGCCTTGCCGCGTATCGGGAACAGGCAATAAGTGGCCGTGGGACCCATGTCCAGCTCCGGGATGGCAACGTGCATCTTTACCCCCTGGATATCCGCCCCGGTTTCTATCAGCTTCCAGATGACCTGCTGCCAGGTGCCGGCGGGGCCGCCGGGCGCCGCCGGGTGCAGGTTGATAATATCGTACTTTTTGCACATTACCGGCGTGGTGATAAGCATAAAACCCGCCAGCATAACGAGGTCGGGATGAAATTTACTCAGCCGCTTGATTACCTCGCTGTCGTAATCGATACGCCACGGCGGTAGTGGTTCCGAAGGATCGGGATTGGGCATGCCTCTCATGGCTCTATACTTTTGATAGGAAAAGCTGACCAGCGGGATGCCATAGTCCTTGGCCATGTCGAGGTATTGGTCGGTGGACTCCGTCTCGCCGCGCTCCCGACTGCAAAAGACAAACTCTACTTCGGCACCTAGCTCCCCGGCTTTGATGGCATCATAGGCTGCCTTAAGCAGCGCCTTGGAGCCCGCCCCCCTGCCCGTAGAGAACCAGCCGACCTTATAGCGTTTGGCCATATTCACCCCCTCGCGCGGAGTTTGCTCTTAACCTTAGCCCAGGTGCTGAAAAAATGGACGATCATGCTTGCCCGTTTTCCCTGAATCTTTCCCTGTGCCAGTGCTTTGAGAAATTCATCCTTGCTGTTGAATTCCGGCATCACTATATAGGCGTTGCCGATTTCACCTACGGTATGCGCGTCACTGCCGGCACTCCCGGGAATGCCGTATTTCTCCGCGAAAGCCCGCGCTTTATTGGAGTTGGCCGGGAAAGGACTGCGCGAGTTGAGTACCTCCATCAGGTCGATGTCTTCAGCGATTTCGTCGATAAATGCGTCTTTCAACGCCGAGCCGCGTATCGTTTCGAAGGGATGCGGGATGTTCACCAGCCCGCCCTGCTCCTTTATCCGCCTGACCGCCTCCTCGGGAGTGATGCCGCTGGGTATGGTCTCTTTGAGGAACATGCCCATGATTTCGCCCTGCGTGGTCAGTATCTCCTCGGCGACGATTACTTTAAACGGCGCCAGCTCCTGCATTTTTAAAGCGCCTTCAGCGGTGCCGTGGTCGGCTATAGCGATGCAGTTTATCCCGAGTTCCCGGCAGCGTTTGATAATTTTTTCCAGGGGCGTCTGGCAATCCATGGAATATTGCGTGTGGATATGCAAATCGGCTTTCAGCAACTGGCTATCTTCCTCTCTTTATGTAAACTCCAGGCAGATCAATATCTGGCTTTAGCGGCCCTGGTAAGCGGCCTGGCTTTCCCCTTCTCCAGGACTACCGTGTCTTCGATTCTTACACCCCCCCACCCCGAGATGTAAATCCCCGGCTCGACGGTGAATACCATACCTTCGGTAAGCGTGTCCTCCGAGTTAGGGCCGAGGCGCGGAAGTTCGTGGGCAGCCAGCCCGACGCCGTGCCCCAGCGAGTGCCCGAAAGCTTCACCATAGCCAGCTTTCTCAATGATCTTTCTCGCGACGCTGTCGGCTTCTTTCCCCGTTATGCCTTTACTTATCATCGCTATGGCTGCTTGCTGGGCTTCAAGGACGGTATTATAGACCTTTTTGAATTGAGCGTCAGCGGCACCAGCGCAGACGGTCCGGGTAAGGTCGGTGGCGTAACCTCTGAACTTAGCCCCCATGTCTATCACCACCGGTTCGCCGTCTTCGATGACGCGTTCGGTCGGCTTGGCGTGAGGTAAGGCCGACCTCGGCCCGGATGCCACGATAATCTCGAACGGCAAAGCCTGGCTGCCGCTTTCCCTCAGGGATTTCTCCAGTTCCCAGGCCAGCTCTTTCTCCGTCAACCCCGGCTTAATGTTACCTGCCACGCGCCGGTAAGCAGCGTCGGTTATCGCGGCGGACTTTCTAATAAGCTCGATTTCCCCCGGTTCTTTTACCGCCCGCACGGATTCCACCAGGCCGTTGACGGCGACCATTTTTATGGGTAGCCTTTTCTTTTTTATGGCATCGTTTAGTTGTTGATGAAATTGGAAGCTGATATCGGAGCTTTCGAAACCCAGCCTCTTTACGTTCATCTCATCAATCAGTCCGGGAAACCAGTCGTTAATGTTGTTGGCGATGCGCAGGATCTCGAAATCAGGGGCTTCGGTAATGGCCTGCTCGGTATAACGGAAGTCTGTAGCCAGCACCGCTTTGTGTTTGGAGATAATTAATAAGCCCGCCGAGCCGTCGAAGCCCGATAAGTAACGCCGGTTTTCCGACTGCGTTACAAAGATGGCGTCGATTTCCTTCCCGGCGAATTTGCGGCGCAGCTTTTGTAATCGGTTATTCACGTTTTTCCATTTCTCCCCGCGCCATGGGATGGGCGGCGAGGTATATCTGGCGTGCCCGGCTCTGTGTAACATGCGTGTAAATCTGTGTCGACGATAGGTCGGCGTGCCCCAGTAGCTCCTGTACCACTTTAAGGTCCGCCCCGCCGTCCAGTAAATGCGTAGCGAAAGTATGGCGTAGTACATGGGGGTGTACTTTTTTATTGATATTTCGGGCGTATTTCGTCAGGATTTTCTGCACTGTCCTGGCCGGTAGTCTCGTCCCGTACTTGCTCACGAAGAGAGCATTGTTCTTTTCCCCTCCCAGAAGTTCCCGCCGACCCTTTTCTATATAAGTATTTAAGGCCTGCGCCGCCGGGGCGCCTATCAGGACCACCCTCTCTTTAGCCCCTTTTCCCCACACCCTGATTTCGTTGGTGGCGAGGTTTAGCTGGTCCAGATTCATGCTCACCAGCTCGCTCACCCGCATGCCGGAGGCGTAAAGCAGCTCCAGTAAAGCGCGGTCGCGCTGTCCCTGCGGCTGGGTAAGGTCCGGCGATTCCACCAGGCGTTTGGCTTCCTCCACAGTAAGAAACGCGGGCAGGCGTTTGTCCAGCTTGGGAGAGACCGTAGTGGCCGCCGGACTAGCCGATATCATTTCCTCGCGCATGAGATAGCGGTAGAACGACCTTATCGCCGAGA
>CAZEUJ010000026.1:0-18447 GCA_964514525.1 uncultured Dehalococcoidaceae bacterium | reverse complement strand
AATTCAGGTTGAGATTGTATAGCCCATAAAGTACTTGCACAAATTGCTTCAATTAGCATTACGACTAATGTTAACGCACTTAAAGGACTTTTAATTGGCCACATAGGTTTATGCAATCCTATCTTTACGAACAGCGATTCGGTCAGTACCAATTATCCTTGGGTCATCAAGAGCTATGCTCCACTCACCACCTAAATCCTCAATTATTGTGCCATCAAGCATAATAGATGTTCCCTGTCCAATAACCGTGCTCCCGGTTGATGTATCATTAACTAAATTTGGCCCGTGTATTGTAATTACGACCCTATCTCCAATTTTCGCCATTATTTTCCTCTTCTGATATACCCAAGAATAACTATATAATACCACCTTTAGATCAGTATGAAAATGTTTTATACGATTAGGAGAGTAATAAAGGCAACCCCAACTTTCGTTGCTTTTACAAGGTCTGAGAGGGGCGGCAGCCCCTCTTTTTTATTCCCCCTTTATGACCCTCACCCTATCGATTTGACCCGGGCTTGATGTTCCCTCTCCCATAAAGGGAGAGGGCTACTTCCATAGAATGTCAACGTAAAACGTTCAATACAAGGGGAGTTTAAGAGGGGTCTTAAACCCCTCTTTTTTTATTCCCCCTTCCCTTAATCCGAAGGGAAGGGGGGCCAGGGGGATAGGTCACTCCAAGACAACGGGGGCGGGGTTTGTAAACCTAGATTCTCTTGGTATATAATACACGAGATATTTTTTCCGTCAAAGAAAGCGGAGGCAAGGTCATGGCCGAGGAATTTTTAGTGGTGAAAGACCTTCACAAGAGCTTTAATGATTTTAAGGCGGTCAACGGCGTTTCTTTCTCCATAAATAAAGGTGAAATCTTCGGGCTGTTGGGGCCCAACGGCGCCGGCAAAACGACCACAATACGCATGCTGGCCACAGTCCTTGAGCCGGATAGAGGCGATATTACCATCGGCGGGCACTCCGTACGGCGCGAATCCGAGGCTGTCCGCAGTATCATCGGGGTCTGTCCCCAGGACCTCGCCCTCTACGAGGACCTCTCCGCCATCGATAATATGGTATTTTTCGGTCGTATGGCCGGGCTCGACGGGAAAGAAGCCCACGAGCAGGCTATGGCCAATCTTAAGCTGATGGGGCTGGAGGAAAGGGCCAAGGGTAAAGTGTCCAAGTTCTCCGGGGGGATGAAGCGCCGCATCAACCTCGCCATCGCCCTGATGGGGCATCCCCAGCTGCTCTTCCTCGACGAGCCGACGGTAGGCATCGACCCGCAATCGAGGAACCACATTTACGAGAACATCATCGGCCTCCAGAAAAAGGACATGACCATCCTCTACACCACCCATTACATGGAAGAAGCCGACCGCCTCTGCCAGCGTATCGCCATCATGGACGCCGGCAAAATAATCGCCAACGACACTCCATATAACCTAAAAAAGCAACTGGGGTCGCCGGACAGGGTGACGCTGGAAGATGTCTTCCTGAAACTGACGGGACGCAGCCTGCGCGACTAGCCGAAGATATGAAAAGAGCCCTACTAATCACCCTCAATGAAGTCCGCCTGTACCTCCAGGACAAAGGCGACCTGGCTTTCAGCCTGCTGCTGCCCGTCGTGACGTTCGCCCTGATTTACGGGGCCTTCGGGGGGCAAACGCATTTCCGGGCGACCGCCAGCGTGGTAGATGAAGACCAAGGTGTGTATGCCGCGCAGCTTGTAGAACAGCTCGACGCCGTTGACGGCATCAGCATCGAAATGCTCACGCCGGACGACGCCCGGGCCAAGCTCGATTCGTCCGACCGGCTGTTCGTGCTCGATATTCCCGCCGGATTTTCCGCGACCTTGGCGGCCGGCGGTGAGGGGCAGCTTGTCTTCCGGCAGAGGGGCAACGGCGGCCTGGAAGGGCAAATCCTCGCCAGCATCATCCGCGGCGTCGCCGGGGAAATGAGCAAAGCTCTAGAGATAAAAAGCCAGGTAATCAACAATGTACAGGGGACGGGCATCAGCGAAGACCGCATCGATGCCGCTGTTACGCAGTACCTTGAAGAAGAGCGCCAGAACCCGGCGCTGATCGTAAACGAGGAAGTAGTTGGGGGCGTCGGCGACCTCGTCAATCAATATCTGCCCGGCATCGTCACCATGTACGTTCTCTTCGCGCTGACGCTTGGGGCGCGGGCAATAGTGGAGGAGCGCCGCAAAGGAACGCTGGAGAGGCTGCTCACCACGCGGCTCAGCGCCGGCGAGCTTTTCTTCGGTAAGTATGTCGCCGCCATCGCCCGCGGCTTCGTGCAGACGCTGATACTGCTGGCGCTCGCCTACGCGGTCTTTCAAATGTTTACACCCGTCACTTTCCTGGAATCGCTGTTCATCATCCTCATCTATACCGCCGCCGCCTCGGCGCTGGGACTCATCATCGCCTCGATAGCGCGCACGGAAGAAGGGGCGAGCTGGATAGGGGTCGTTTTTACCATGTTTATGGTCATGCTCGGGGGAACCTTTTTCCAGGTGGAGCAAGGGACGCTACTGTATAACATCGGCAGGATATCCATTAACAGCTATGCGAACGAAGCCCTGAAAACGATAATCGCCGAAGGGGGCTCACTGGGCGACGTGATTATCCCGCTGGCGTTATTCGTCGGGGTGGCGGTGGTCGGACTGATAATCAGCCGGCTTCTTTTCAAAGCCGTGCCCGGGGGCAAATAGGAAACGATGAAGAATCTCAAGCACATCTGGTTTATCGCCCTGAAGGACTTAAAAATCTTCACCAAGGACCGCGCCTCGGTGTTCTTTTTCATCGTTTTTCCTTTTCTTTTCATCATCATGTTCAACTTCCTGTTGAGAGATGTGGGGGGCGGGGATGCCAGGTTGGAACTGCACCTGGCCACCCGCGAGGCGGCCGGGGGTTTGAGTCATCAGATTATCAGCGCGATGGTGACGCAAAACGAGACCCTGCTCCAGCCCGGACAGCCGATTATAGTGTGGGATAAAGATTACGAAGCCGCCCGGCAGGCGGTGGAAGACAGGAAACTGGCCGGATATGTCGCCTTCCCGGCGGATTTCACGCAGGCTCTAACGCAAGGCACCCGGACCAGCCTGGAAGTTTTCGCCGACGCGGGCAACCTCAACACCCGCACAGCCCTGAATGGCCTGGCCGGCGCCATATCCTCGCAGATAGGAAAGAGCCAGGTGATCATTAAAGCCACCGTGGCGCTGCTCGTAGAAAGCGGCGCCCTTCCCCCGGACCCGGAAAGTATCAATAAGAAGGTGCAGCAGATGTTGGCGGAGATGCTGGCGGGAGGGGAGACGACTTTTATAACGTTCGTGACGGAAAAGGTAGGAGAAGTTGAGGCGGGAAATCCGTCCAACTACGTTATCCCTGGTTACCTGGTGATGTTCGTATTTTTTGCCGCCGCGGTGACCGCGGAAATAATCGTGCGCGAGCGCCAGAACCATACCCTGGAACGGCTGCTGGCCAGCTCCGTCAAGCGGTCGTCCATACTGGGGGGCATCTTTACCGGCTCGGTCATCAAAGGCCTGATACAGATAGTTATATTCTGGACGGTAGGCATACTCGCTTTCAAGGTCGACCTGGGACTATCGCCGCTGGGTGTTATCATTCTGTCATTATTGATGGTGTTGATGTCCTCGGCGTTTGCCGTAATGCTGGCTACCCTCGCTAGGACACAGCGTAGCGCCGGCTCGCTGGCGGTCATAACGTCGCTGATACTAGCGCCGCTGGGAGGGTGCTGGTGGCCTTTGTTCCTTTACCCGGACTGGCTGCAAAACGTAGCCAAGATTACGCCGCACGCCTGGGCGACCACCGGATTCAATAAGCTCATGCTGTACGGGGCGGATTTCGGGGCAGCGGCTCCGGAGATGCTGGCGCTGGTGGGCTTTACCGTGATTTTCGGGGTCATCGCCGTGTGGCGGTTCCGCACGAGCGCAATGTGAAGGAGGAGAAACGATGAGCTTGAAGATATCCCTCGATGAAGCCAAACGCAGGGTTCTGGACTACATGCACCAGGGCTATCACTGAGGGCCGTCCGTCCTGCAAGTTATGTGGGAGGCGTACGGACTTAAAAATAGAGATTTTCTCTGGGCGGGGACGGCTTTCCGGGGAGGAATAGGGGGGCAGCAGCAGGCGACATGCGGGGCGGTGGCGGCGGGGGCATTAGCGCTGGGATTGCGGTACCGCCGTTCCACGGCAAACAAAGAGAAAGCGGAAAAGGCACGGCAAGACGCCAGCGAGGATGCGGCCGAGATGGTCAAAAGTTTTATCAAGAAATTCGGGGCGGTCAGCTGCATCGACCTTACCGGGGTGGACTTCTCCGACGAAAAAGCGGCGAAGGCGGCGATAGCGGCGGGGCTCTTCGAGCAGAAATGCGATAAGCAGGCGGAATTCGTCATCGAAAAGCTTTACGAGCTGGATAAAAAACGCTCAGGTACGGGCTAGGTATATCCGGAGTTCCTAATTGCCGCGTATCAGGTAGTTCGGGGTGCCGCTGGTAACCGTCTCGCTGCGGATAGAGATGATGAAATATACCAGGTTCCAGGCATCGTTGAGAGAAAGTAAATCCACCTGGAGTTCCTCATCCTTAGGGGTTAGAATGCCGTCATCCCACAACAGCTCGAAGGTATCGACGTCCACACCTTCATTGAACGTCCCCGGATAGGACCTGCCGTTCCAGACATCGTTGACTTCACAGCTCGGATTGGTGAGGCTTTTAGAAAGTCCGGACTGATAACCGGTGATGGTTATGGAAGACGAATCGTTGAGGAAGTCATCGCCTTCAACGATAAAACAGGTGAGCCTGGCGGCTACCGTCTCGATGATATTGCCATCCTCGTCAGTGATAGGATTGGGAATTTTGAAGCCCCTTATCGTCCCTCCCCCATCACCGTCTTCGTCAAAGTCCAGATTGCCGCCGGTGCCGGGATGGAAGGCGAAGTTGTCATCGCGGATGTAGATATAGTGGCCCGCCGATTCCGGGCAGGCGTAAACGATAATCAGGGACCAGCCGGCGAAAGCAAAATCGGAGAGGGAATTGTTGGGGTTGCGGATATCCGCGGAAATGCCATCGACGGAATAGACCGCATTGCCGGTATGGTGCTCTTCGTCCGGATCGACGGGGTACTTTTTCACCAGCGCGGAGACGTCTCTAATGCAGGCGTAGGAGAATCCATAATCGGCGCCCCACATGGTGTTGCGCATGGCGTAAGAGCGCGAGGCGGTCAAGGGATAAGGCCCATCCGCCGGCTGGGAGCCGTCGAAGTACACCTGGTCGTTGCCTATCTTGAACGTAATTTCCGTATCCACCGGCAGGTAAACTATCTCGATATTATCCAGGTAAGCGTAATCGGAAGAGCCGTTGGCATCCTGGAGGAACCGTATCTTGAAGTCGTCGGTCACATAGTCGTCGGGAATAGTGTACCAGAAGGGGCTGTCCGGGTCTTCCCCTTGAAAAGCCTTGTAGTTAGGGCTCCAGTTATCACCGCCGTCACCGGAGAAAGCGAAATAGAGAACGTCTTCATCGTCCATGCCGCTCTCATCCTGGTCCCAGGAGACGCCGAAAATACCCTCCCCGTAGGAATCCAGATCAAGGCCGTTTTCCAGGGTGAGGGTCCGCTGGGCGTCAGACGCCGAGCTTGAACCCTGCCCCCTGAACTCACTGGAAGAAATACTCCAGCAACTAGGAGAATAATAGTTTACCCGGGCATAGACCTGGGTCAACCTGATTTGCGGGCTGGCATCGGCAGAACGCACACCGAAACCCTGCAACGCATAAGAGCCAATGCCATTGATATCATCCGCCGTCCAGGGTGAACTCCCACTCCTTCTGGGGTTATACGTATAGGCATAGCTGATAACCGGGGTGCCATAGCTGGTGGGCACTTCAGTGGAGACGGAAGGATTATTAGTGTCGGTATAGTTCGTTCCCCCCACTCTAAGAGCGGGCTGTATTTTGTTATAACCACTCGATTCGTCCCTGGCGACCAGATAAATAGTCAGGTTCTGTATGACGCTACCCGGCGGAACGTTAAAAGCCGGGAAGCTGAATAGGACGTTACCCGCCGTCGTGCCATGGAGCAGATACGAAGTATCGCCGTCATTTGAACCTTGTTCGTCCACATAGGTATACATATTCGTGGTCTTGTCCCATGTACCACTGCGGGAAATATCACCCGACGGGTAGCTAGTCTGGCTTTTGAGTTCGTCATCGCTCCTCCTCCATTCATCAAAATCGGAGCAGCTCTCGGAGAATACAGTTTCTATGGCGTTCTCATTACGCCATCCCGACCAGTAGAGGAAAGCGTAGACCGCGTCGGCGTTCGACGGGATGGAGGTCAGGTTAAACGAGCCGGGGGTATGCCAGTCGTCGCGTTTATCATCGCCGTCGTCGTCGGAAAGCAGCGAGTTGCCGATGGCGACGTAGTCGCCGGACATGGCGTCTCCCATCTGGCGCAGCTCGTTCTTGGAGGAATAGGCTTCGATGGCGGTATTGCCGGCTTCGGAGACTATTTTGTAATAGCGGGTATCGATATCCCAGGAGACGGGCACATCGTTAGGATTGGGATAGCCGAGGGAGCCGGCATTCATGTCGGTGGTTATCCAGGCGACCGCGGCGGGCGTCCAGTTGGGGTGCTCCGCGGGAGGGGTATAATTAAAGGTAAACACGGTAATCATGGGCAGCACCTCAGGGTCGACGCCGGGGAAGTCGGTGAAGAGAGGGTAGTCGGCGTCATAGCTCCACAGCACGGTCGTGCCGCCGGGGGCCTCCGAGACCGTGATGTGGTCCGGATCATACGGTTCGCCATCGACCTGCAGGGTACAGGAATCGGGGACGTAGGTGAAATCCCGGGGCAGCCACACGCCGAGCGATTTGACCGTGAGATTATCGCCGGTACTGGGAGAAAAGCTTATCATGATGTTATAGTCATCGGAGCCCGGGGGGGCGCTGCCGGCCACGACAAGCTTTTCCGATTCTATCATTTCCCTGGCTTCATCGGCGTCCAGTCCCAGGTCATCAAGGTTTACATCGGTGGGGAACCAGACGTTCATGATGGTAAAATTGGCCGTCATCTGGTTGAGTCCTTCGGTCTCGTAAGGCCAGGCAGTTTCAAAGTCGTAGGGTTTATAATCCGCGCCCATGAAGTCATATTTAATGCGCCAGAGGCTGTCCTCGATGCCGGAATCGGCGGTATATAGTTCGTCGGTATTTTCTTCGTAAATTTCGCCGGTTTTAAGGGCGGTGCTGATGTGGGTGAGGGTGGGCACCAGGGTAAGGCTGCCCAGCATCAGGAAGATAAGCACGAGAATGAAGGCTTGCCCGGTTTCACCGGACGATAGCCTGGACAGCAGAAAATGACGTAGTTTTTTCATCGTATTATCCATTTTTATAATTTAGGCCGCGGTGCGGTGGTATTTAGTCTGGTAACATTAACGACGCGGGTGCCTTCACCAACGCTGCCGGTAATGGTAATCGATAGCTCCTCGTTATTCCATGTGCAGTAGGATAATGCCGGATCAATTTTGACATATTGCGCGATGAGGAGCTCCTGCGGCGCACTTCCTTCGACGTTATAGACACGCCGGAGCTGGCCATCGGCATCCACGGAATAGACAGCCTGGACCGACAGGTTATCCCAGGTGATCCAGGAAAGCGTAAGGTTATCGGATAAGGGAAAGTTTTCCCAATTTTCTATCTTTTGCGCCATCTGGGCATCCCGGCTGATCCACACGATGGCATTAAGGACATGGCGGTTGGCGGTAGTATAGTCGTTATTCTTAACAGTCTGATTAATGACCTGGGCGTTAGCGACGGCGGCGCCCAGGCCGATAAGACCGCTAATCACCAGAGCGGCCATTAACTCGATGAGGGTATAACCCGCCTGGCTTCTATGCAGCAACCTGATTTTGCGTAATATCATGTCCATCTTATGTTTTTTCATATCCAGGCACCAGGATTAAGACGACCGGTCCACCTTGTAGCTCTCCAGGGACAGTACATCGTGGTTCTTATGACGGATAGTGATGGCGATTTTCTGGATGTTATTGTTCCTTTCGTTAGTGATAACTAATGAAGGAGTATAGCCGGGGAATTTTACGCTTGCGTCTTCCGGCCAGACGTCATCGATATCGTACGTGGTAGTAAAATTATCCGATTTAATATTTTCCATGATGGTCTCGGCCATAATCTTGGCCGAGGTCCTTTCTTCGTTGGTGGCGCGGGCGGTGGAGGTCGTCGCCAGAGCGCCGAGAAAGGCCGCGCTGATGATGCCCAGGATAGCTACGGCGATTATCGTCTCGATCAGGGAAATTCCCTTTTCGCTTTTCATATTTTTATCGTCCGTGAGGGTACGGTGATACAATACGGGGCCGATAGGAACGGCACCGTCACCGTAGCCAAACGCAGGTACTCTACAAGTATTATTCTCTCACGGATAATCCGTGTAAATAGTTAATTCGTCATGTTACTTAGGTCATTAAGTTTTTAAAGAGTTGATAATAGGCGTCTTCAGGAAAGCCTTGACCACGACGGGGTCGAACTGGGTCCCGGCACACTTTTTGACCTCGGCGACGGCCTTGCTGGCGGTCATGGCGGACCGGTAGGGGCGGTCGGAGGTCATGGCGTCAAAGGAATCGGCCACGGTCAGAATCCTGGCACCGAGGGGTATCTGGGCGCCGCGCGCTTTCTGATTGAGACCGGAGCCATCGAAACTATCATGGTGGTGCTTAATGACTTCCACTATTTTGGCGTTGACGAGCGGCTCAACGATGCCGGGGCCGATACTGCAATGCGTCAGGATATAGTCATACTCCGTGGGGGTGAGCATGCCAGGTTTATTTTGAACGCTGGAGTCAATACCTATCTTACCGATATCATGGAGGAGGGCGGCCCAGCGCAGGTTTTCCAGGTCTTCACCTTCAAGTCCCAGGATACGCGCGGAATCGACGGCTATTTTGGTTACCCGCCGCGAGTGTCCGGCCGTATATTTGTCCTTGGCTTCCAGAGCGCTTACCAGGGATTCGACGGCATCGATAAAGAGCTTCTGGAGCTCGCGTGACTGTTCTTCCACTTTACCTTCGAGCACCTGTCTCTTCTCTTTCAGGTGGAGCTCAAGTTGCCTCTTTTTTAACACCATCTCGACGTTGGCGACAAGCTGATTGACATCAAACGGCTTGGTGATATAGTCCTGGGCCCCGTTTTTCATGCAATTGATGATCGTATCGGGCTCGACGACGGCCGTAGCCATGACCACCGCCGTATCCGGGAAAGACCTTTTTATCTGCGGCAGCAGCTCGCTGCCCGATGTGCCCGGCATCATGATATCGAGAATAACCAGGTCAGCCGGCGCCTTTTCCAGGTTTTTTAACGCTTCTCCGGCATTACCGGCTTCATCGCAGGAGAAACCGCTGCGCGTCAGGCATTTATTCAGGCTTCTCCGCACATTTTTCTCATCGTCAACAATAAGAATTTTTTCCCTGGGGGGTGTTATCACCATATTACTTTCCCTTTCATCGACGCCGGTTTAATATTTCAAAAACCCCTTTTTTCTTCCTGCTACTATATTCTATTTAGTAACGGCCGGCATTCTGACGGTGAAGGCAGTGCCTTTATTTACCTGTGTCTTGACACTGATTTTACCGCCATGCTGGGAAACTATACCATAGCAAATGCTCAGGCCCAGGCCGGTGCCTTTGCCAATGTCCTTGGTGGTGAAGAAGGGGTCGAATATCCTCGGGAGGACATTTTTCTTGATGCCGCACCCATTATCGCCGAACGTGACATTGACGTGGTGATTGACCTTTTCCGTGATGACCGTCAGCAGGCCGGGCCGGTTGGCGTCCTTGATGGCCGCCTCGGCGTTGATGATGATATTCAAGAAGACCTGTTGTAACTGGAATTTGTCGATCACGACGTCCGGGAGGTCCTCCTGTAAATCGGTGATTATTTTGATGTTATTGGTTTTTTCCTCGTATTCCCGTAGACGCAGCACGTCCCTGACGACTTCATTGACCGAGGCCTGGCCGTTTTCATAGTTATTATTGCGGGTAAAGAGGAGGACGTTTTTCACGATATTGGCGGCGCGTTTAGCTTCACTGTAAATGCATTGCAGGTCTTCTTTAGGCTCCGGCGGGATATCGCTATCGATAAGCAACTGGGATAGAGAAATTATACCTGTTAAAGGATTATTGAGTTCGTGGGCCAGGCCGACCGCCATTTCTCCCAGCGAAGCCAGGCGGTCGGTGAGGTATAGCTTTTCCTTCTCTTCCCTTTCATGGGAAACGTCGGTGAAGGTGAGGAGCGTCCGCCCTTCGTCCATCTTGATGGCGCAACAGAGGACTATCTTATCGATGTTATGTACGCGGTATCTGAATTCCAGCGTGTCGCCCTCTTTTTTCCCGAGCTTGATATAGTTATAGAGATTAAGAAGCTGGTCGGCGGGTATAATATCTTTAAGCAGCTTATTCTTTATGGTGTTGGTTCTGCGGCTGAAAATACGGTGGGCGGATTCGTTGGCCAGTATCACGCGGTCGTTACCATCGATGACGAGCACCCCCTCGGGCATGGTGGCCAGGATACTTTCAATCAATTGTTTCTGGGCCTGCAGTTTCGCCTCCACCTCTTTCCGTTCGGTAACATCGCGCTCGACGTCGATATACGAACTGATCTGGCCATTTTCGTCATAGAGGGGGGAAAGCCGGCAATCGCAAATGATAAGGCGGCCGTCTTTACGTGTTTTGGTGATGGTCTCGTTCCAGACCTTGCCCTGGTTGATACATTCCCTTACTTCCCGTTTTATTTTTTCGGTAGGTTGAGTTAAATGAAAAGCGGAAAGGTCTTTGCCCCTGATTTCATCAAGGGTGTAACCGAACAGGTCCTGGGCGGCCTTGTTCATATAAGTAACCTTCATCTTGGGGTCGGTAATCATGATGGAGTCCGATACCTGTTGGGTGACGGAGCTGAGCAGCCTCAACTGTTCTTCTGCCTTCTTGCGCTCAGTGATATTCCGGACAAAGACAGTGAGTTGACCTTCGCCGATATTGTGGTATTTGACGCTTATCTCCATGTCAATTATCCGGCCGTCTTTGCTTCTATGCTTGGTCTCGAAGCGGTCGCCGCCCTGCTCGATGACCTTTTTAATACGCTGCGCGGTCTCCTCGGGTCTTTCGATGGCTTCAATGTCCTTGATGGACATCTTCAGGAGTTCTTCCCGGGTATAACCTGTCATCGTGCAGTACGAGTCGTTGACTTCCAGGAATTTGCCTCCCAGGTCGCAAATCCAGAAGCCGTCCAGGGCGGTCTGGAGGATTGCTTGGCGCTTTGCCTCCATTGTCTTGCGCTCGGTAATATCACGGCAGACGCAGAAAATAAGCTTTTGTCCTGCGAACATCGCACCGTTGGTGCTGATTTCAACATCAAACGTCGTGCCGTCCTTGCGCCGGTGGCGCGTTTGAAAGTGGTCACCGGCTTCATCGACGGTACTTATCATTTCCCTTACTTGCTCCGGCGGATAAAGGAATTCCCAGTCCCACACGCGGAGTTTAAGGATTTCTTCCGGGGAGTACCCCAGCATCTCGGCGAACCGGCGGTTGGCTTCGTAGACCGCACCATTCTGGTCGAGGATAACAATGCCATCTCTGGACTGCTCGATGAGGATACGCCGGCGGGTCGCTTCGTTAGCCAGAGCCTCTTCCATTAGCTTGCGTTCCGTAATGTCGAATGATACGCCAATTATGCATGGCTCTCCGCTGATAGTGATGGGCTCGGCGGAGAAAAGCCAGGTACGAATTTCACCTGATTTCATGCGGAAGTTAATTTCTAGGTTGTGTACCCTACCTTGTTCTTCCAGAATTTTATGCATTTTGGCGCGGTCATCGGCGTGCGCCCAAATGTGCATATCCGTTGCGGTTTTGCCTAAAAGCTCTTCTCTGGAATAGCCGGTACTCAGCGCATAACTATCGTTTACTTCAATATATTTGCCGTCTTTAATCGCGGTAATAGCGATCATTACCGGACTGACGTGAAATACCTTAGAGAACTTCTCTTCCGATTCCCGCAGCGCTTTCTGGTCCTTCTTACGCTCGGTAATATCCCGCACGAAGACGAAAATCTGCCCTTCCTTGGTATCAGGGTACTTGGCGCTTATTTCTATATCGATGATGCGACCGTCTTTGCGTTTATGCTTCGTCTCGAAGCGGTCGCCGCCCTGCTCAATTATTTTTTTAATGCGCCGGGAAGTCTGCTCGTGTCTTTCGATGGCTTCAATGTCTTTTATGGACATTTTCAGGAGCTCTTCCTGGGTGTAACCTATCATTGTGCAGTACGAGTCGTTGACTTCGAGGAATCTGCCCTCGAGGTCGCAGATCCAGAAACCGTCCAGAGCGGTCTTGAGTATGGCCTGGCGCTTTTCCTCGGCTTTTTTGCGCTCGGTAATGTCCACGGAGTTGATGATGACATACTGGAACTCTCCGTCGTGCGTTACCGAGACCCAGTTCATGTCAATCCAGTAGGCCTCGCCGTTTTTCTTAAGGGCGATAATTTCGCCCCTGCCAATCGGCTGATGAATGGCTTCCATGAAGCGCGGGAGGAACTCTTCTTTGTATTCTTCGGGCCACCAGGGATAAGGCGCTTTAAGCCCGACGGCCTCAGCCGCTGTCCAGCCGTTGAGGTGCTCCCAGGCGGGGTTGACATATCTGACCGAAGTATCCGGATTAATGACCATCGTGGCGTGGGGGGCGTTTTCCAGGAGGCTGGAGGCAAATTTCTGGCTTTCCTGCAGCGCCTTTTCCGCCCTTTTGTGCCCGGTAACGTCATGGCCGATTTCCAGGCAGATGATGACCTTGCCGTTGACATCTTTGACGGGGTTAGCCGTGTTCCCCCAGAAGGATAATTCCCCCGAGGGTAACGTCCGCTTTCTCTCCGAAGTGTGGGTTTTACCATCCTGAAACGCCAGTTTCACCGGGCAGCCTTCACACACTTTGTCACTTTTTTCATAGATACGGTAGCATTTCTCACCGACGTGGTCGCCGCCGCCGCTTGCCCTGGCCGGCTCATTCTGAAAGATGATATCAAAATCACGAGTCAATATGGTGAGGCCATCCGACATGGCATCAATAACGGACTTCAATTTGTTCTTTTCTATCTGGAGAGCTTTTTCGGCGAGCTTGATTTCGGGGATTTCCCGCGAGTTTTTTTCCGTTCTATGGGGAAGATTATTATTAATTGAAAGTGAACGCGATGGGCGCTCGTGAATGCTCCTGCGGTAGCGGCCGCCGTTTTTACGGGCGGTTTTAGTTGGGGGGTAAGGTATCTTCATTAGCCACCGCCTTCACAGCCTATTCAGACGTACGAAAAATACTGGTTCTAGTATTTTAGTCATATGGCGAAAATATACCATCGGATGGGTAAATATTTTATTAATTTCCCCTTGTTTTATGTAAACGATTCGTAAAAAATATAGCATGCGATAAATCCGTAATGAATAGAACTTTAGGAATTGTCTGGTTGATTCCGTACCCTCTCCCCCTTGGTCCCCCTCTCAAACGGATCTATTTTTGAGGCGTGGTCCTCAATATGTTTGAGAGGGGGCGAAATTTTGAGAGGGGGCGAAGCCCCTTCTCTCGTACACTCCCCTTTCCGGCCAACAATATTTGTGGTTTCTTACCGATGTTCCTGGCCGGAGAGGGGACAGGGGTGAGGTTGTCACGTCCCCAACCACAGGCAAATGCAAGATAGCCTGGTTGGCGGGTGATATTCCAGATAAAATGGTAGAATTGTCACAGGCCTGTCAAAGGGAGGCAAGACGTGGTAAAGAGAATCACCTTACCCCAGCTAGCCTGGCATGGCGTTCGGAAATTCGGGCTTAGCCTGCCCCAGGAATGGAATGTAGAAGTCGGCAACATGGCGGGGTATGATCGACCGAAACTGAAGCCTGCGGAGATTAAGTGGGCTATCGCCGGACCAACCGGGATGGCGCCGCTGCGGGAATACGCCCGCGGTAAAAAGGAAGTAGTTATCCTCTTCGACGATATGACGCGGGTGACCAGGGCGGCGGAAATAGTCCCTCATGTCCTGGCGGAGTTGTCCGCCGCCGGCATAGCTGACAGCCGGATACGCTTTATCGCCGCCATCGGCTGCCACGGAGCGATGGACCGGCTAGACTTCGCTAAAAAGCTGGGAGAAGACGTTTTAAAACGGTTCCCGGTCTATAATCATTCGCCTTTCGATAACTGCGTTGAGGTAGGCACATCCAAAAGCGGCACGAAACTTTGTTTCAACGCCGAGGTTATGAAGTGCGACCTTAAAATAGGCATCGGGTCCATCGTGCCGCATATCATGGCGGGGTTCGGCGGCGGGGGTAAGATAGTGCTGCCGGGGGTGGCCGCCTACGAAACGATTCTGGCGCTCCATTCCCCGCGACAGGGAGGGTTTAAAGACACCGTCACCGGCATGGGCGCCAGCGAGGACAATCCCCGCCGGAGGGATATCGACGAAGCGGCGGAAATCGTTGGTCTGGACATGATAATCAACGCCATAGTTAACGGGTGGGGGGAGATGGCGGGGATATTCGCCGGAGCCCCCGGACCGACCTACGCCGCCGCCTTTCAAGCCGCGCAGAAACACTATCTAACGCCGGCGGCGAAGGATAAGGACATCGTCATCGCCAACACCTTCGCCAAGGCCAACGAGGCCGTTTCCGGGCTGCTCGTCGCGTTCCCGTCGGTAAGCCAAAAGGGCGGCGACGTGGTCCTCATCGCCAACGCCCCGGAAGGCCAGATGACGCACTACCTGATGGGGCCCTTCGGCAATGAAATCGGCGGGAAGCTGCGATTGCAGATGAAAATACCTGAGAACGTTAACCGCCTGATCATCTTCAGCGAATACCCCGAGCTTGCCAGCCGGAACTACCTGGAAGATACGGCGAAAGTAGTCATGATGCACAATTGGGCCGACGTCCTGAGGCTACTGCAAGAGAATCATGGGGCGGGGACTAAAGTGGCCGTTTACCCGAACGCGGATATCCAGTATTGCGCCGGTTAAGTCCGCCGGAAATTCACGAGGTACGAGCCGAAATACCCCTTCTTTACGCATCCCCAGAAGACGCCGACCTGGTAGGCCAGGTGCTCCATAACGTAAAAGAAAAGAAAAACAGGATAAAAAAGCTCTGGTTTTTTCACTAAATAGTCCACGATTGATGCATAGATAACCGCTGTACCGCCGAAAATCCACATCGGGCACCATAGAAAACCGAGTCCGATAAACAAAATAAGATAGTACCTGGTCAAGTGGAAGAAGGCGAAATAAAAGAATGAAAGATAGCTCCTGAGAGCGGCATAGACAATCCGGCGGAAGGGGAGTCCCATTTTAAATTTATTAATTGTAATAGAACGCCGCCAGAGGTCGAGGCCGAAGAAGACAGGGATAGCTCCCAGCGGGTAAGGGTAAAAAAGCAGGATGGCCAATACCAGCGCCAGGAAAGACAGCCCGCTTAAAACGGGGACCTGCAGCGATTTCCTTTTATCGCGGTGAGTGCGGTAAAGGGCGGCCTCCGACGTACCGTACTGGGCGCGGCGTAGCAAGACTTTGTCCAGGCGGTGACGGTGCTTGTGGGCAACCCTGCCGAAAGGCACATATAGAAGCGAATGGCCGAGGTCGCGTAGTCGCCAGCAAAAATCGACGTCTTCCCCGATACGCATCCCCGCCCGGAAGCCCCCGGTTGACATAAAGACTTCACGCCGGACGAGCATATTAGCGGTGGGCACATAAAAGCTGGAAGGCGATTTGCCTTCCAGGAGAAGTCTATTACCCATATTCAAAGAAGAAGCGGACGCTTCGTACCGGTCCAGAAAGCCTTTTTTATAATAACCTACGACAAAGCCGCCCACCGCCCCGACCGCATTGGCACGGAAGAACGGGGCAGTCTCTTTAAGCCATTTTTCCCCGGCTATACAGTCGGCGTCAAGAAAAGCCAGGATGTCTCCGCCGGCCTTCGCCGCCCCTATATTGCGGGCGGCCGCCGGGCCCTGCGATTTCTCCAGACGGATAATGCTGATATTTTCGGAAACCAGTATCCGGGAGATATCTTTTTTAGAGCCGTCGTCCACCACGATAATCTCCCGGCGGTCTTCCGGGTAATCCAGTTCCGCCAGCGACGCCAGGCACTCGGCGAGGTCGACGGGCTGGTCGCGCACCGGAATAATAACAGAGACGCGCGGGTAAGTGTCTAATTCGGCCAACCTCTCCAGTTTCAGATAGCCCCTGGCGACCAGCGACAACAAAGTACCCAATAGATTAGACTCGTCAAGGCCGTGATTTCTAGCAACGAATGAGGATAAATCGCCGCCGTCCCGGATGTGCCGGAGGAGGAGGAAAAGCGGCCGGTTGACGCGGAGTATCCTCACCGGCAGGCGGGAAAGCAGAAAAAAACCGTCAGGACCTTCACGCAGAGAAGCATCCGCCGCCAGGGAAAAGCCGAACCCTTTCATGGGCCTGCGGCCGGCCGGAGGACTCCCGCTTCTTTAAGGAGCTCAAAGAGTCGCTCGACCAGCTCCTCGCCGCTGCCCCGGAGCATCAGTCCTTTGCGTTTAGCGATGCCGCCCGCCAGAAGCTGTAAAATCCGGTAAAACGCCGGCAGCGAGCTATCCAGCGGCGGGACTTTACGTGGGGCAGGGTAGGGGAAAACGAGGTCGGTGATTCTGGCGGGGTCGGACTCAAGTGCCGCTTCGGTAATACCAAGGTCGACGCGAGACAGCAGCGTTATCGTGAAATATTTACTTTCGATGAGACTATCTATAGAAGCATAGGGGAGTTTCGCCTCCCCCTTCACGGTAACGACGGCCGGCAGGGGACAGCTTATGCTTTCCCGCTCCCCCCTCCCGATATCTTTGATAAGGGAGATGCTATTGTGTTCCGCATCCAGTTCAACGCTGACGACCTCGCCGACGCAGGGCCAATCGAGCCAGCCCGCTAAAAGCGGGCCGACCTGTCCGTTGCCAGTATCCAGACTGCGCGCTCCCGTAAAAACGAGGTCGGCGCCGAGAAGCCTTACCGCACCGGTCAATAGCCGGGCTTTACGGAAAGGGGACAGTCCATCAAAACTTTCATCCCAGATGCGTACAGCCCTGTCCGCCCCCAGTGCCAGGCCGTTTCTTAAATAAATTTCCACCCTCTCGGGGCCGATAGAGACGAGGGTAATTTCTACGTCTTTTGACCCATTCTTAATACCCAGCGCCAGAGATAAAGCGGCGGCGTCGTCCGGATTAAGCTTAAGAGGCAGCCCCTCCCGGAAAACGACCCGGTTCGTCAGGCCGAAATCAATGTTCAGCGCCGGATCGACGACTTCTTTAAGGCAAACGATAATTTTCATGGTTATTAGCCAAAATCCCTCTCAATCTCCCTTTACAAAAGGGAGAAGCTGCAAGCTTACCCCTTAATTCCAACCTCCCTAAGTTCACACTTCTCCTAGTCTAGGTCAGGCGGTAGCCAACGCCGTAGCCGCCGCGTGGGAAACTCCAGTCCAGCGCCCCTTTATCGCAGAGGACATAGCAGGTGCCGCACTCCAGGCAGGTCTCGTAAACGACGCTTAAAAGCTTCGACTCTTCGTTAAAAGTGTAGCAGTTGGCCGGGCACATTCTGACACAGTCGTGGTGGTCGCAGGTCTTACAAATTTCCTGATTAACGATGATATGGGGCCGGTCGTCGATCTGGAACTGCGTCAGCTGGGTAATATTTTCGATATTAATGTTCATAATAAAGACCTGCCTATTCTGTAGCCATCGGCAATCAAATTTTTAAGTCCCACTTGTTTCAACGTCTCTTTTTGGGCGAGGCGTAATAGCTTCGACCGGGGCGTACCGCCGGCGCGGTATACCTTTTCCATAACACCCGCGAGGACCTGCGGATAGGTCTGATAGAGTCGCTCCAGGCGCATCATGCCGGCGGCGTTTTTAAACGTCTTCATGTCCTTAAAGACAAAGCTTTGAGCCAGCTTCTTTTTGTACAGCGATAGCGACCGGGCGGTGAAATCATTGACTTCTAACGCATGGATAGCCGTCTCGGCGGCCAGCGCGCCGGAGGTCATCGCCAGGTTCATTCCCTCCAGGTTGATGCCGTTGGTATAGCACAGGCCGGCGGCGTCCCCGGCCAGCATCAGGCCGTCGGTATAGAGCGGCGGCAGGGCGTTAAAGCCCCCCTCGGGGATAAGGTGGGCGGAATATTCCAGCGGCGTGCCGCCCTTGACCAGCTTTTTCACCGAAGGGTGCTGTAAAAATGCGTTCAGCGTATCATAAGGAGTTTTGCCGGAGGATTTCAGGGAGTCGAGGTGGACCACCAGGCCGATGGAGACGCACTCTCGCTGCGTATAAAGAAAGCCGCCGCCCCGCATATCCCCGGCGGCGCCCAGGAAGCTGATATCCGCCCCCTGGTCACGGACGAGGT
>CAZEUJ010000025.1:0-19094 GCA_964514525.1 uncultured Dehalococcoidaceae bacterium | reverse complement strand
TGCAAGATCACAATGAGCATCGAAGTGAATAATGCCTATATTTTGACCAGCATAAGCCCGGGCAAAAGTGCTCTCAAGCGGTATAGAAACAGAATGGTCACCTCCTAGGAAAAGGCAGAATTTATGATGAACGAGTATGTCGTAAGCCCGTTTATTTACTTCTCCGAAATATTTTTCCCAATTCAAGTGAGCTGGAATATTGCCTTCATCCCGGATCTTTAAGCCGCGAAATACCACTCCCTCCTCGGTGACGAGTGGCAATATTTTGGAGAGCTCCCTAAGACGGTCGGGCGCGGTAGCCGCTCCTCTAGCGGCGCTTACCGCTCCATCAAATGGTATTCCAATAATTATTACATCAGCTTCGTCGATGCTGGAAACAGACAACTCCCCCCAAGGCAGTCTCGATTTCAATTAATGTACCTCTAACCTTTTTAAAGAGCTCAACTTCGCGTTGAATTTCTTCGATACGTCAGACAAGACCTTGTTTAGCACCTCTAATACCCTATCAAGCTCGGCTTTGGTGATGACCAGTGGAGGTTCGATACGTATTGTCTTAGCATTTATCAGGGTACCAGCGACCAATACTCCATTTTCAAATAAGCCTTTAGCCACTTCATAGCCGACTTCGTTGGAAGTAAATTCCATGCCAATCATCAAGCCTCGCCCCCGGCCCTCCTGGCAAATATTCCTATACTTGCTCATTAGGTCGAGCAGTTTCGGGATAAAATAGGCGCCCTTTTCGGCAGCTTGCTGGGGTAATTTTTCTTCTAAAGTCACGTTAATGGCCGCAATAGCCGCAGCACAAGCGAGTGGGTTGCCCCCAAATGTCGTAGTATGTAAAAATGGATTGGGAATCATTTCCTGCCAGATTTCTTTGGTGGAAACAAAGGCTCCCACAGGCATTACCCCGCCCCCGAAAGGCTTGCCCAGACACATAATATCGGGGGCCACACCATAATGATCAATACCGAACATCTTGCCGGTCCGGCCGAAACCGGTTTGCACCTCGTCATCAATGAGAAGAACGCCGTAGCGGTTGCAGATATCACGGACCTGCGGAAAATAATCATCAGGTGGAATGATCACCCCTCCTTCTCCCTGGATTGGTTCCAGGATTACCGCCGCTATCTCTTCACCTGTAAATTTGTCATTGGCTAATTGCTGTTCCAAGGCTTCTACATTGCCATAAGGAATGTGCCTGAAACCAGGGACCAGCGGCAGGAAAGGCTCACGGAAGACTGACTTGGAAGTGGCACTCAGGGAACCTAAAGTTTTCCCGTGGAATGCGCCGATTGTAGAAATAATCCCCGAGCGTTTGGTGTGTAATCGTGCCAACTTCAATGCCCCTTCAACAGATTCTGTACCGCTGTTGGTGAAAAAACAATACTGCAAATCTCCCGGGGTAATCATGGCCACCAGCCTTGCTAACATGGCACGCAGGGGGTCGAGTAATTCCTGGCTGTGTAGAGCTTGGCGTTTCAATTGATTCGTAACAGCCTCTACAACCTTTGGGTGGCGGTGCCCAACATTGTAGATACCATAGCCTCCCAGACAGTCAATGAATTTTTTGCCATATACGTCAGTAAAACTGGCCCCGTTATCTGTCCATTCCACCGCAGTGTAGTCAGTAGAAACCGATTTCCTATATTTGAGAAAACCCGGATTTACATTCTCCGAGAATCCTTTGACTGATTCACTGACAACCCAATCTTTTTCTTGCTTGGAAAGCTTATCCTTGGCAATAAACTCAAGATATTTCCTTGATTGTTTTATTGCTGTGTCATAATTATTACGCATGATCAGTACCTCCTTCTTCAAAGTTACGTAACCCAATAATTTCTCAAATAAATTAGAATTCATATATTATGCTAAGTCAATAGTTTATTTGAGCTATTGATTGAGAAAAAAGCAATCAATAGACCGGGGTTGGCATTGACGTAGCTTCGGAGGTTTCTTGGAATTGTGGGGGCCAAAAGTCTTCTTGCTCGGAACGGTAGTAAGTTGTTTGGGAGTTATAATATGCCTTGGTTTCGTAAAAGTAAAGACCTCTATTAATAATTATTAGCGAAGTCTGAAATACAGATTAAGAACGCTGAGAGTTATAACTATTTAACCAAATTGACAAGTTGTGTGCGGTTGTTAAGTCCCGTCTTCTCGAATATATTCTTAAGATGATTTTGAACTGTAAACGGGCTAATCCGGAGCTTATCAGCAATTGCCTTATTAGATAACCCGGCTCCCGCATATTGGGCAATCATTTCTTCTCTAGCACTCAACACGTAGTCCTTCAATAACGACACCTCTGCTTTATCATCGGTTTTTGCCAAATTATTTAAACGGATAATAAAACAGGGTAAGGAAATTTCCTCGTGGGATTGGATGATTATAGTATATCGAACGTAATATCTATCTCCACATTTAGTATTAAGAATCCTATTATTGGAAATCGTACTATTGTTTATAAAAGTGTTGAGTAAATACTTACAATCCTCAACTATCACTCGAGGTAGTGTAATATCTGTATTTTGATGCTTGGATAATACTTCTATACCCATGTTAGACATCGATTGACACAATTGTCGAGAATTGTTATTACTATATAAGACACGAAGTTTCGCGTCCAGAAGAATAATCCCATCTGGTCTCGATTCTAACCATCGTTCAAGTACTTTACGTTCCTCATTAATCCTGGAAAAAAACATGGTTGTTTCGAAGGTATTGATCAGATAGGGCAATAAGAATTTGGCCTTTTGAACATCCGTATCACAAAAATAGGGTTGTTTTGGTGTTCGTGTTAGAGACATCGTTCCCCAAAAGCCATCATTAGAACACAGGCGTATGACTAATTCACCGAACCAATTTATATTCCGGAGATATTCTTGATAATAATTAAGTTTTTTCAATTGTGGGTACGATATTATATCATCAGTTTTAAAGACACGATTAACAGGTGTAGGACAAAATTGGGCTGTATAAAGGGGATCATAGCGCCAGTAATAGTCTCTATATTTTTCTAGAGATATTTTTTCTTCCTTAATGCTGAAGGAATTCGACAAATCTACTCCGTTTGAACTCTCGTTAGAAGGAAAAAATTCCCCATCATACGACCGAAATATTTTAAGCATCTCGGTAAGTAGTTCCTTTAAATCCACATTACCTATTTTAATTCGAGTCATGCAGTAATTGACTAACTTCAAAATATCCTCGAAGTCATCACGCCTTAACTTGTACATCATTATGTTAACCCCACAGTTCTATACGCTCAAGAATAGCTCATTTAAACTATTGACTTCCTTAACCGGGTACACTCTAATTTTATATGTTAGGATAAATAATTTCAAGACGGCTAATTTTTTCCGCGACATAATATTTATTAATTTTTTACTCAGGTTAGCTGCCATTACTTAGAGAGGTGTATCGTGGCTCAAATTGCGTGTGATACGAATAATCCGTTTAAAATGTTTCAAGAGAGAATTGATTCCATATGCGGTCACATGGAGGTAAGTGAGGCATGTTTGACAATATTAAGAGAATGCAAACGTGAACTTACTGTTCATTTTCCGGTAAAGATGGATGATGGTTCAATAAAACTTTTTAGTGGGTACAGAGTTGAACATAACGATGTCAGAGGACCATTCAAAGGGGGAATACGTTTTCATCCGGATGTTAACTTGGACGAGGTTAGAGCTCTCGCTGCGTGGATGACATTGAAAGCCGCTGTCGTAAATATTCCTTTCGGTGGAGCCAAGGGTGCCGTTATCTGCAACCCCAAAACGCTCTCACAGGATGAGCTTGAAAGAATGACACGTCGTTATACTTGCGAAATATCGATCCTTATCGGACCGGAAAAGGACATACCTGCACCTGATGTCGGTACTAATCCCAAGATTATGGCATGGATTATGGACACCTATAGCATGAATCGGGGTAATTCAGTATTGGGAGTAGTAACAGGTAAACCGCCAGAGATAGGTGGCAGCCCAGGTCGCTTAGAAGCTACCGGCCGAGGCTGTGTCATAAACGCCTTGCTAGCCGCTAAACACCTGGGGATTAAGGTTGAAGGTGGGACAGCAGTTGTACAGGGTTTCGGCAACGTTGGTGGTATTGCAGCAAGAATGCTTGTTGAAAATGGGGTCAGGCTCATTGCAGTTAGCGACTCTCAAGGTGGCGTATACAATCAGAATGGCCTTGATATGAATAAACTTCAATCTCATAAACAAGAAAGTGGTTCAGTTGTAGGTGTAAGAGGAAGTGAGAGTATAAACCAAAACGAACTTTTGGGTCTGAAATGCGATATTCTAGTGCCTGCTGCTTTGGAAAACACCCTATGCGCCGATAATGCTAATAATGTGAAAGCCAACATGATCGTAGAAGGAGCAAACGGACCGACCACACCTGAGGCGGATACTATTCTAAACGATAATGGCAAGTTTGTCATACCAGATATATTAGCTAATGCTGGTGGAGTAGTTGTTTCCTACTTTGAATGGGTTCAGGGGCTTCAGTCTTTCTTTTGGAGCGAGAATCAAGTTAACCAACAATTGGAAACGGTGATGAATAATGCATTTCATGAAGTACTGGAATTAAGCCTACGTAAGAAGATATCCATGAGAGAAGCTGCCTATATACTGGCTATAAGACGAATTGATACAGCTACTAAATTAAGAGGCATATACCCCTGATTCGGTCTTCAAAGCAATCCGGAAAGAATGGAGGTTAAATGGTGACAGCACATAATACTCCCCTTACTTATCAGATTATCATTCCACAGTTAGTTCGTTTTGGGGTCGGTGCTCTTAACATACTGGGTAACGAAATAACCAAGCTGGGGGCGAAAAAGGCCCTCATTGTCACCGGCCCCAGGGTTTTCCGGTCTGGCTTGATCCAGCTGGTTAAAGAACAACTGGACAAGGCGGTTGTAGCAGTTGATGTCTACTCTGAAACTGAACCGGAGCCCTCGCTATCAGGTTTGAATCATGCCGCCCTAAAATTGAGACATGGCAGCTATGACGTTCTCGTCGGGGTCGGGGGAGGCTCAAGTATAGATACGGCGAAAGGGTTATCGGTACTTCTAGTTCACGGCGGAGAAGGGCAAGACTACATCGGGATAGATAAAATTCCCGCGCCTGGTCTCGCCGTTATTGCGATACCAACGACGGCAGGAACCGGGAGCGAAGTCACTAACATCGCTATCTTCAGTGACACGGAAAAGGAACTCAAAGTGGGTATGATAAGCCCTTATTTACTGGCCAGGGCGGCGCTGGTTGATCCTGTCCTTACCTACGGCTGTCCCCGTGGCACAACGGCCGCCTCCGGCATTGACGCCCTAGTTCATGTAATTGAATGTTATACGAGTCGTAAGGCCAATAGCTTTACAGACACAATCGCGGTTAAAGCTATGCAGCTTATCTCTGGCAACCTGAAAACTATAGTCAGCGATGGCTCGAACAAAGACGCACGGAACGCCATGGCAGAGGGGGCGATGTTAGCGGGTATTGCCTTTGGCAACTCCGGGGTTGCAGCGGTTCACGCCCTCGCTTATCCCCTCGGTGCTCGTTTCCACGTGAGCCATGGCGTGGCTAATGGGCTCCTCCTCCCTTATGTGATGGAATGTAACCTAACGGCGGACCCGACTAGGTATGCCTTTATTGCCGAAGTATTGGGAGAATCGACCAGAGGTCTTACGCTGCTGCAGGCAGCTACACAAGGAGTGAAAGCTGTAAAAACGCTTATCAAAGATATTGGCATACCCCAACACCTCAGGGACCTTGGTGTACCAAAAGAAGCGTTGGAAGGCATGGCCGTGGCGACTATGGACGTCACCCGCCTGCTGGCGAACAACCCTAAAACACTCTCCCTGGATGATGTACGCGGTATATGGCAGAACGCCTGGTAGCTACTTCTTGAGCAAACAGGTTACAAGGAGCCCGGTATATGAAAACAAAACAAGAATATATCGCTAGCCTCCGAAAACTTAACCTTGAGGTCTATGTTTTAGGCAAAAGGGTTGAAAACGTCGTCGATCACCCTATCATCAAACCTTCAGTGAACTGTGTGGCTGCGACTTATGAGTTGGCGGAGAAACAGGAAAACAACGCAATCATAACGGCCACCTCCCACCTGACCGGAAAGAAGATAAATCGCTTCTGCCACATACACCGCAGTACTGGCGACCTAGTTACTAAATCAAAAATGGGTCGGGGTCTGGGCGCGTATACCGGCTCCTGTTTTCAGCGCTGTGTCGGCATGGATGCCCTGAATGCCTTGTCAATTATTACCTATAACATCGATCAGAAGTATCAGACTGAATATTATCAGCGATTTTTAAAATACCTCCAGTACGTACAGGATGAGGACCTGGTGTGTTGCGGGGCCATGACCGACGCTAAAGGCGATCGAAGTCTACGCCCCGCCGAGCAGGCTGATCCGGACCAATATCTTCACGTCGTGAAAGAGAGAAAGGATGGCATTATTGTCCGCGGCAATAAGCTGCATCAAACGGGAGCGGCGAACTCCCACGAAATTATCTGCATGCCGACCCGGGCGATGCGGGAAGAAGATAAGGATTACTCTATCTCGTTTGCATTACCAAGCGATACCAAAGGGATTATCTATATTTACGGACGGCAATCTTGCGATACAAGAAAAGCTGAAGGTGGTGAAATAGATACCGGCAATATATTTTATAGCGGTCAGGAATGTATGGTTATTTTTGACGACGTGTTTGTTCCCTGGGAAAGGGTGTTCATGTACAAGGAATATGAATTTACAGCCGATTTCGTAGAAAAGTTCGCGGCTTATCATCGCCAGAGTTATGCTTGCAAGTCCGGAATTGGCGATGTCTTAATTGGTGCCAGCCAGCTTATTGCCGAATATCAGGGAATCGCCAAGGCTCCTCATATCAGGGACAGGATTACGGAGATGATCCACCTTAATGAAACCATGATGTGCTGCAGCCTTGCCTGCGCCTACGAAGGTCATCAAGAACCATCAGGGACATATTTCGTCAACACGCTATGGGCCAATGTGTCTAAATTAAATGTCACCAGGTTTCCATATGAAATCAGCCGGCTAGCGCAGGAGATTGCCGGCGGCTCGCTGGTAACTATGCCCTCTGTAAAAGACTTAAAAAACCCCAAGATAGGCAAATTTGTGGATAAGTATCTCAAGGGCGTAGAAGGTGTGAAATCAGAAGACCGCATGCGGGTTCTCAGGTTGATTGAAAATATCACGCTGGGAACGGGCGCAGTATGTTACCTGACCGAATCAATGCACGGGGCTGGTTCACCACAGGCGCAGAAAATCACGATTACCAGAGAGAGTAACTTGGAACGGATGAAAAATGCGGCAAAAAAATTATGCGGTATTGAATCTTAGCTTCCTGCTGGATTGAATAAGGTGATTTTATATGAGTTGGGGAGAAGAATATAAAAAAAAGCTAACCACTGCCGAAGAGGCGGTGAAAGCTATAAAATCCGGCAACCGGGTGGTCGTCGGGCATGCCTACGGGCAGCCCCAACACCTTGTCAACGCGATGGTAGCGAATAAAGATGCCTATGAAGACGTAGAGATTGTACACATGGTATCGCTAAGCCCGGCGCCATATTGCCGCCAGGAAATGCGAAAGCATTTCATACATAACTCTTTTTTCGTTGGTGTGAACAGCCGGGAAGCCGTCAACGAGGGATGGGCAAAATATACCCCATGCTTCTTTCATGAGCTGCCGCGATTATTCACCAACGGAGCTCTTCCCGTAGATGTGGCCATGTGCCAGCTTTCCCCTCCAGACGATCAAGGCTATTGCAGCTTCGGTATTTCGGTGGACTATACCAAACCCTCCGTGGAGGCTGCAAAAATTACTCTCGCTCAGATTAACGAGCAAATGCCAAGAACGTTGGGCGACGCCTTCGTTCATGTTTCTGAGCTCGACTACATCGTAGAACACAATGAACCCCTGATGGAACTGGGACGTGAAAAAACAGGCACTACTGAGACTGAAAAAGAGCAATATGTAGCTAAAATCACGGCGGAAGTGGATATCGGCCGGTATTGCGGAGAACTGATTGAAGACGGCGCCTGCCTGCAACTCGGTATCGGCGCCATTCCTGATGCCGTGCTGCCTTTCCTAGAAGAGAAGAAAGACTTAGGCATCCATACTGAGATGTTCTCCGATGGAGTGGTAGATCTTGTGATGAAAGGGGTCGTTACGTGCGCTCGGAAAAATTTACATCCGGGAAAGATGGTAGCAAACTTCTTGATGGGTACGAGAAAATTATATGATTTTGTGCACAATAACCCAATGGTAGAAATGCACCCCGTTAATTATACCAACGACCCGTTTATCATTGGCCAAAATGACAACATGGTATCTATTAACTCTGCCCTTCAGGTGGATCTTCTTGGCCAGGTGGCTTCGGATACTATCGGCCCTTTGCAGTTTAGCGGCGTCGGCGGACAGGTCGACTTCGTCAGGGGCGCCGCAAGATCAAAAGGTGGCAAATCTATACTAGCTTTTCCTTCTACAGCTGGCGGAGGCAAATATTCAAGAATCGTCCCAAAACTTGATTACGGTGCGGTTATCACGACTTCTAGGTATGATGTTCATTATATTGTGACTGAATATGGAATTGCCGACTTACGTGGGAAGAGCGTCAGAGAGAGAGCGAAACAGCTTATCGCTATTGCCCACCCCGATTTTCGCGGGATGTTGAATAAAGAGCTAGACAAAATACGTGTCCTTTAAGCTTGACTCAATCCAGTGGAGGGTGAATCACAAGAGGGCAGAAAGAATCTGGGGAAAGGCAGGGTTCAAGGTGCCCAGTAACAACTCAAACGAAGTAGATCATGGCTCAATAACGGCTCGTGTGTCCAGCTCAAGCCGGATCACAAAAACCATGGCTGGAGCTATGACTTCATGATAGATAGGACCAGTAATGGCAGAGCTTTTAAAGTACTTACTCTTATTGATGAATTTACCAGGGAGAGCTTAAGCATAAAGGTGAAATGCAAAATAACTCCCCAGGATGTGATTGACGAGCTTTTTAACCTTTTCATTTTCCGGGGTATTACTGAAGATATGAGGTCGGACGATGGCCCTGAATTCGCCGCCAGGGCAGTGAGGAGGTGGATTAACCGGCTGGAGTGAAAACACTCTTTATTGAGCGGGGCAGCCCCGGGGGAGAACGGCAATATTGAATCCTTTAATGGGAAACTGAGAGATGAACTACTGGACCGGGAAATATTTACTACTCTGGAAGAAGCTAAGGTCTTGATAGAGCAGTGGATAAGGGAATATTATTAAGTGCGTCCTCATAGTGCCCTGGGATATCAACCACCGGCACCAGAGGCTATTTTGACTGTGACTTAAGAAGTGGTATCACTATTGGGGGCAAGGTCACATTGGCGTAACAGAATAATTGTATCAGCTCGTCGTTTATGATAATATTTTGGGGGTAAAATAGCCAAAGTTGAATTCAACCTGGATGTTCCCCAGTTGTTAAAACGTATTAATCGTTGGGCTTTTATAGGAGTTAAATAAATTTGTATAGATTACCCTCCGGATGTAATAAAAATCTTCTATAATAATTTTATATAAAAAGGACATGAATTGATAGGTTTTATTGTCCGCAGATTTATACAAGCGATAATTGTGACATTGCTGGTCACGATTATTTCGTTTTTATTACTCCACATTATACCGGGAGACCCAGTTATTCAGATGCTTGGCACTAAGGCATCCCCGACTCAGGTTAAATTGCTAGAACATGAACTGGGATTAGATCGGCCAATCATTATCCAGTATGGTGAATGGTTATGGAATGTTTTTCATGGCAACCTAGGCAAATCCCTAATATTCCACGAGTACGTTGGTGCCCTTATGAAGGAAAAAGTACCCATAACAGTCTATTTGACTTTCTTATCTCTTATCCTTAGTACCTTGTCAGGGATATTGGCAGGTGTTATCAGCGCGGTCAAAAGAGGTAGTATCCAGGACTCTATTATTAGCTTATTTGCCAATACCGCTGTAGCTATTCCAACCTTCTGGCTGGCCTTGGTGGGAATCTATATATTTGGCTTAAAGCTTCACTGGCTACCGATTCAAGGGTGGACCTCGCCGTTTGATGATTTTTGGCAGAGTACGAAACAGTTGATAATGCCAGTCATAGCATTAGCCGTTCCAAATATAGCCGTTGTAGTGCGTCAAACGAGGTCGAGTATGCTGGAAACGATACGCCAGGACTATATTAGGACGGCGTCCTCTAAGGGCTTAAGCCAAAATATTGTATTTTATAAACATGCATTAAGGAACGCCTTAATACCGGTGGTGACCCTAGTAGGGATGACATTAACTTTCCTCATTGGTGGTGAGGTGTTAATCGAAACTGTATTCAACATTCCCGGATTAGGTCGTCTGTTAGTTCGAGCCTCCTTAGACAAGGATTATCTGATTGTTCAAGGTGGTGTTTTAGTTATTGGAACTGCTGTTTGCCTGATTAATATGATCGTCGATATCACTTACGGGTGGATTGACCCCAGAATAAGGTACAAATAAGATATCAATAAGGATATTCTATGGTTGGAACCAGTGCAGATTTTGTACCGCAACTTAAAACTCAACACCGGGTAAGCGAATCTCGGCGATTTTTTAAGGTGATGTTCAGCCGGTGGATAGTTATCTTGGGCAGTGTTATTATTTTGGTGCTAATTCTTGCCGCTATCTTCGCTCCGTTGCTTGCCCCCTATGACCCATACCAAATAAACCTTATTGAATCGATACAACAACCTAGCGCGCATCATTTGTTAGGTACTGACGAGATGGGAAGAGACGTATTGAGCCGAATAATCTATGGCTCTAGGATTGCTCTATTAGTAGGTGTAATAGTCGTAACCGTGTCCGGAGCCATTGGCATGTTTCTGGGGTTAGTTGCCGGTTATTTCGGAGGCTGGACGGAAACAATCATCATGAGGTTCACGGATGCCTTGATGTCTCTGCCCCCCTTGATACTCATGTTAGCCATTTCTGTTATGTTGGGTGGTGGTTTGAAAAACGTTCTGGCAGCTCTGGCCGTTGGCTTTATGCCAACTTACTGTCGTTTAATGTGCGGGCAAGTCCTATCTGCTAAAGAAAATGATTATATTTTAGCGGCCAATGTCATCGGAGCAAGTCACCTCCGCATTATGTTCCGCCATCTTGTTCCCAATGTGTTCCCCACCCTTTTCGTCATGGTTACCATGGATTTGGGGTTTGCCATTCTTGCCGAAGCTTCTTTGAGCTTTTTAGGGATAGGTATCAATCCTCCTACGGCTACCTGGGGAGCTATGATTAATAGTGGACAACGATATTTATTTACTAATCCGTTGCTTTCCATCGCACCTGGCATGGCTATCGTTTTGGTAGTATTGGCCTTTAACCTTGTGGGTGATGGTTTGAGGGATGCTTTGGACCCCAGGCTAAGAGGAAGAATATAGAAGTAAAGAACGCGAGTGAATTATGGTACCAATGCTCGAAGTTAAAAACCTAAAAGTGATTTTTGACACCATGGCCGGTATCGTTAAAGCTGTAGACGGAGTATCTTATTATATTGATGAAGGGGAGGTCATAGGGTTAGTCGGCGAAAGCGGCTGTGGCAAATCGGTGAGTCAGTTGGCGGTAACCCAGCTAATTACTACTCCGCCCGGTAAGATTGTGGGAGGGGAAATTATTTTTGAAGGCCAGGACCTATTGCATTATAAGGCCGATAGCAAACAAATGCGCTCCATACGGGGTGGTAAAATTACGATGATTTTTCAAGAACCTATGACCTCTTTTAACCCGGTATTCTCTATTGGTGAGCAGCTCATGGAACCCCTCATGTTACATCTCAAGTATGACCGCGAGGCCGCCAAGCAAAGGACTATAGAACTTTTAGAGCAGGTCGGTATTTCTGATGCGAGAGTTCGTGTCAATAATTATCCCCATCAATTCAGCGGTGGCATGAGGCAGAGGGCGATGATTGCTATGGCTCTTTCCTGTCACCCCAAATTAGTTATTGCTGATGAACCCACCACAGCGCTGGATGTGACAACTCAAGCTCAAGTACTTGAAATTATGATGGAAATGACGCAAAAATTCCGTAATTCCCTGGTAATTGTCACTCACAATCTTGGTATTGTGGCTCGCCACGCTCAGAGAATCTACGTAATGTATGCAGGCCACATCGTCGAATCGGGTTCTGCCGATGATGTCTTTAGTGATCCTAGGCATCCATATACCATCGCCCTTTTAAAATCAGTACCGCGGCTGGACGAGGAACGAGGCAGACAATTGATCCCTATCGAAGGCTTACCGCCAAATCTGATTGATATGCCATCTATCTGTGTATTTAAACCTCGATGTTCCCTGGCAAGCCGGTGTACTGAGGAAACCGAACCTGAATTAAGGCAGGTCGGAGATAACCATTTTGCGCGTTGTTACCTGGATATTAGAGGAGAATCAAGTGGTATCATCCCCAGATAATACCCTCCTAGAGGTTAAAAATCTTAAAATGTACTTCCCGGTGACCCAAGGTATTTTGCGGCGCAAGGTTGGGGACGTGAAGGCGGTGGACGATGTCAGTTTTAAAATCAGGCAGGGAGAGACCCTAGGTCTGGTGGGAGAGAGTGGTTGTGGTAAAACTACGGTTGGCCGATGTATCTTGCGAATCTACCAGCCCACTTCCGGGCAGATAATTTTGGATGGCCAGGATATTACCAAGTTACCATGGAATAAAGTGCGACGCCTCCGTCATAAGATGCAATTAGTCTTTCAGGACCCGTACGGTTCTCTCGACCCACGGCAGAGCGCTGGTAGTATCGTTGGCGAACCACTGAAAGTCCATCATCTTTGTCCTGACCCCCAGGAATATAAAAAAAGGGTTGAAGAATTATTCGCCCTAGTAGGTTTGGACACCGAGATGACCAACCGTTATCCCCATGAGTTTAGTGGGGGACAGAGGCAGCGCATCGGTATAGCACGAGCCCTGTCCTGCAGTCCCTCATTTGTTGTTTGCGATGAACCTATCTCAGCATTGGATGTTTCAATTCAAGCCCAGATTATCAACTTACTACAGGAATTGCAGAAGAAGTTAGGACTAACCTACTTATTAATTGCGCATGATCTATCCGTAGTACGCCATGTTAGCGACAATATAGCCGTAATGTATCTGGGGCATATTGTAGAACTCACCGATTGGAAGGAGCTCTATGAAAACCCGTTAATGCCTTATACTCGGGCCTTGCTTTCGGCAATACCCATACCAGACCCCCGGGTCGAGAAAAAGCGGGAACGTATTATCCTTAAGGGAGATGTCCCTAGCCCCTTGAACCCTCCCGGTGGTTGTCCCTTCCATCCCCGCTGCTGGATAGCCATACCTGATTGTAGTAAACAACTACCGCAGTTAAGACAAGTTACACCTAACCATATGGTAGCTTGTATCCGAGTCTAAAGAAGTATTATTAGGCACATATTCTTAGGGGAATTCGATTAACAACTCATGAAAATGCATTGGGCGGATTGACAATTCGTGAAGCTAATATTAGACGAAAAAAAATGTACTGGATGTAAAATATGTGAACTGATCTGTTCAGCTACACATCAGGGAGTCTTTAATCCCGGGAAGGCACATTTAAAAATAATGGTTGGTGGTACGAAAACAGTGAGAGAAAAGCAGCTTAAAGCCTGCACTCTGTGCCTCGGTTGTGTTAAGAGCTGTCCGGCAGAAGCTATAAGTTTTAACGGTAAATGGCTTATGGTCGATGACGAACTATGTACCGGCTGCGGCCAGTGTATTCAAGCTTGCCCTGAAGGGGTAATCTATATGGGTAATAATGAGAAAGCGGCCGTCCCTGATTTTTGTCAGGGTAAACCCTTCTGTGTTGATTGGTGCCCTCACCAGGCGATCAGCCAAAAGGAGGAAACCACGTGAGTTACAAATGGGAAATACTTCGCGTCAACCTAAGCACGGGAACAACAAGCAAAGAACCTCTGAACAAGATATGGGCAGAGCGATATTTCGGAGGGCGTGGATTAGGGGCTAAGTACCTGTATGAAGAGCTTCCAAAGGGAGTTAGTGCTTTCTCATCGGATAATAAAATTATTCTGGCTACTGGGCCTTTGACCGGAACGATCGTGCCTTGCTCAGGTAAATTAGCGATTATCAGCAAATCGCCAGCCACGGGGATGATCGTCGATTGCTCTGTCGGCGGCACATTTGCTTCAGAGCTAAAATCAGCGGGCTATGACATGTTGATCATCGAGGGTCAGGCTAAGAAGCCGACCTATCTGGAGATTATTGACGACCGAGTAGAAATCCACAGCGCCGAGCAACTCTGGGGAAAGGGTATCGGCGAAACGGAAAGAAATCTCAAGGAGAAATATGGCCGCGACGCGGCTATATTAAGTATCGGTCCAGCCGGTGAAAATCTTCTCTCATTCGCCTGCGCCGGCTCGGAAAATCGACAGGCGGGGCGCGGCGGTATCGGTTCAGTAATGGGTGCGAAAAGATTGAAAGCCATAGCCTGTTTGGGTAGTCAGGACGTAGTTGTCCCGGATATGGCCCGCCTCTTGGAGCTTATAAAAAAGACGATGCATGAGGATGTGCTTTCCAGTGCTAATCAGTGGGTTTATCTCCAAGGTACACCAATGATTGTCGATATGAGTAACTCTACTGGTATTTTGCCTACCAGGAACTATCAGGACGGCGTATTTGAGGGTGCCAAGAATATTAACGCCGGGAGTGTACAAAATCTCCGGCCCGGGAAAAAGGCCTGTTTTGCCTGCGCTCTGGGCTGTGGTAACTATATACGCGTCAGGGGGGGTGGTGTAGAAGGACCGGAATATGAAACCCTGGCATTAGCCGGAGCGGACTGCGGGATAGATAGTCTGGAGGCCATCGCTGCTTTCAATGCTGAGTGCGACGACCTCGGGATAGATACGATTTCTTTAGGCAACGTGCTCGGTTTCGCTATGGAGATGACGGAAAAGAGGATAAAAGACTTCGGCATTCGATTTGGAGATGTGGCGACTTACCTTAAAATGCCCCGACTTGTTGCCTTTAGAGAAGGCATCGGGCGTGATTTAAGCCTAGGAGTCAAACAATTATCCCAAAAATACGGGGGCACAGAATTTGCCATGCAGGTAAAAGGATTGGAATTACCCGGCTATGACCCGCGGGGCTCCTGGGGAATGGGTTTGGCCTATGCCACCGCCAGTCGTGGCGGCTGCCATATGAGCGCCTGGCCTGTAGCCGATGAGGCTTTTGGTAAACTTAATCCGTTTACCATTGAAGGCAAGGCCCAGCTAGTAATTAACGGGCAGAACTATAACGCGATAAAATTTTCCCTTATCCTGTGCGATTTCTGGGCGTTAAGCCTGGATACCATGAGCCAGGTTTTGTCCTGCGTTTTGAACCGTAATATCCCTTCCGCCGAGCTTGAAACCGCAGGAGAACGTATCTGGAACCTGTTCAGACTTTTTAATGTCAGGGAAGGCTTTAAGATAGCCGATGATTCGCTTCCAGAGAGGATTTTCAAAGACGCGCTTAAGTCGGGCGCCCCGGCAGGCAGAGTCCTGCCGCGCGAGCAGTTTGATATCATGCTGCAAGAGTATTATCAGCTTCGAGGTTGGGACCGCGAAGGAATACCCACGCCCGAGAAGCTGGAACAATTAAAAGTCTAGGAATCAAACGGATGTCATTAGCGACAGTATGCCTCCATGGCCTATTATCTTCCGATGCCAAAACAAAAAATACCTGCACCGTATCGTTCCGAGGAAAAAGGATTAAACTGGAAATGGTTTTATCCAAAATGACGTTGCATATTCCCGAAAAAGTGGTGGCGTTCTTGACGATAAATGGAGTAAAAGCTGAGAAATATGACTGGGTAAAGGATGGAGATATTGTAGACATTTTCCCTGCAGTGACCGGAGGCTAGCCGCGGAAGGACCCCTTCGGACCTCCGTAATAATCAATAATACTTAACCGGTATAGTAAAGCCCAGGGGCTGATCACCTCCGGTGGTCGCCTAGCTTACCCATAGCCTGTACTTCACGGGTGATGCGCGTCCTTGCTACTTCATCCAGCTTCTCGGTCTTGATTAAAGCAAAGGCAACATCCCGGTCTAAAGTGGTGTCGTGGGCAAGGTATACCTTTTTTTGCCGCCCTCCCCAAGGAATTTCTTTACTTGGTAACGGCCATTAGCGAAGGAGGTAGGGATTGCAGGGGGAGTTTTAGTAAGTGACGGAGTTTGCGCTGGAAGAAGAGGCTGTCCACACTGAAAGCAGAAGCTGCTACCCCGAGGGTTGGGATGTTGGCAACTGCCGCATATCAACTCTATCTGCAAAGATTTGCCACATCGGTTGCAGAACCTGGCATTATCAGGAAGTTCAACCTGGCAGTACGGGCACTTCACGGAAAGCACCTCCCACAAGATGATGTTTAAGTCTATAACCGCTGATTTGATAAGTTAAGGCTCTTAAAGATTAGCATTGCTGAATGTATGTTAAATAAATCTTGATATATCCATGCCGTGTTCCCTAGCATATCTTCTCAAGATCATTACGAAGCGAGTCATTTTTATTTTTTGGTTCTGTTCCCTGGCTGCTTGATCGTTTTTAATGTATACGGTGAGTTTCGCTCCCATATAACTAGACAGGCCGGCTTTCATCAGCAACTCGGCGGCTTGTTTCTTACTGGTGCGTTCTATATCAGCGACTATTTTGATGCCATTACATAATTTTTGGTTGAAATAATAATTCTTATAATACTCATCTTTGTGGTTTACGCGCGTTACATTGGGTTTATTAGCGCCAAATAAGCCCATTAACGAGAGTGTAAGCCTTCGTACCTTTGATGGGTGTTTCATTTTTCGGTAAACCGTGTCTGATGGCACCCTTTAAGTGGCACTTAATGTCACGTTTTGCCAATTATATATGCCTTTAATCTACACCATTCGACCCCCTTTACCCCGGAGCAGCCCGCTGGCAGGGCTTTATCCGGGGGAGAAGGGGACTTTGCATTTTGGGATGTGCTCCTTTTGCCTCCTCGAGCATTTTAAGCAAGGCTGTCTTGGGAACCAAAATCTTCCTCCCCATTCTGATACTGGGAATAACACCCAGGCGGATTTGTTCGTAAACAGTCCCCCGACCGATGCGCAGGACCTTGGCCGTCTCGACTGGCGTCAGCACCAGCGAATCGCTATGATTACTTATCTCCACTTGTTACTCTCTCAAACGTGTAAAAAATGCCATCGAAGTTATCATAATGTACTACAGCTTTATAACGCCTGATAAATTCCTCAGGTCTCAATCCAAATTCTTCAGCCTTGCGGTCAATAACTTCAGGAGGTATTGCAACTGTGGTAATAGCACCATCTTTGCCCACAATATTCATCTTGCAGTGTTTTTTGTAGCTGACTCCAATCTCGATATTTTTCTTCAAGGCCTTGACCTCTTTATGGTAGATTTTATATAATCGTAAAACAATGTATATAATTTGTCAAGTAATATTATGCGAATATGGCAGATAATTATGGACAATACTTGACAAATGTTGTTAGATAGTGTACGCTGTTGATGTCAACGAAAAAGCTGATAGTAAGGAGGAGAGTGTCAAATGAAAAAAAAGGGACTTTCTCCTATAGAGCTTAAAAAAGTGGTGGAATTAAGACATCTCGGGGCTAATTGGACAGAAATCGAACACGAGACCAAAGTTGAGAGACGAGCTGCGAAGCGTGCGTACGAAGAATGGGAGAGAGATAAAATAATGAAAGAGCAAGAGGCAGTGCGTTTTCGTATAGCGGCAGAAGCCTTCCATGAACATCTGAACGACCTTATCAGATTTGCAGAGGCACTCAGCAACCACCTCTCGTTACCTAGTGATTCTTATGATACTCGGAGTGCCGAGCAGCACCTTTCTAACCTATGGCATACGAGTATTCTCGAAGAATCAAAACCCTATGCGCTATCGCAAGCCGATTGTAATCGACAGATACGTTCAACCGAGCGTGTGAATTTAATGATTTTTAAGTCTCTCCAAGACCATACACATGAAAAGGTACCATGGCAAGCCTTAGAGGAATGGAAAAGGGCTTGGGACAGCTGTGGGAGCACTTTTAATATGCTTCAGCCAGAAGCCCAAGAGGTGGCAACTGCTGTTCTTCATGAAGAGAACGACGTCCTAGAAATAATCAAGAAGCAGACCGAAGAAGAACTTGCTGTGAAATGGATGGCACGGACAGTGCTTGATGCAATATGGCGAAGCGTTCTAGATGATAAATTTAATATAAAATGTCCAGAGGTTGCACTTGCTTACAATCTTGTTGGTGGACAATCACCTTACATAACCAGTAGTAAGGAAGAGCCTAGATTCACCCTAAAGGAGTGGAACGAAGGCCTAACGAGTGCATGCCAGGGAGTAGCTAAAATCCTGTTTGACAATCAAATAGAACTCTTTAGGCAGTTATATGATGAAGTGCACAAGGCGAGAAAAGCAATAGACGAATTAGCAGAAATGTTGAACAGACATAAGTTATATCCCTTGATACTATATACCCGTTGTGAACTCTGCCCCACATAACGATATAAGGGCGCTACATGACAAACACTGAAGAAAGGAGAATGAAATGAAAGGGCATATTCGACAAAGGTCAAAAGGCTCATGGACTATCTGGGTAGACTTAGGACGTGACCCGGAGACGGGGAAACGTCAGCAACGGACTATAACGATTCATGGCAGCAAGAAAGACGCAGAACACGAACTACGAACGATTCTGACACGAATAGAGGGTGGTATCCTAGTAAAGCCAACTAAACTGACGGTAGAGGAATACCTCGAGCAATGGTTACGAGACTATGTAGTCACAAACACGGCACCGACAACTGCTGATGGTTACTCAGATATCGTAAGGTCTCACCTCATCCCGGAATTAGGGCGACTTCTACTGAATGCTTTACAGCCGTCACACATCCAGGCTTATTATGCTCGTATGTTAGAGCGCGGCAGACGGGATGGCAAGGGTGGGCTATCAGCTCAAACGGTAAAACACCACCATCGTGTCTTACACGAAGCCCTGAAATATGC